>NZ_CP171145.1:0-39534 GCF_043099725.1 Nostoc sp. C110
AACGTCTAGATCAATCGCTAATTACCACACTCTAGCCCTTAATTGTGTTGATGATTATTACGAAGATTTCCCGAAGGTTTTAAATCAAACAATTACTAGCTTCAGACTTTCAAAATATCAATCTTGGGTAATTTGGAAACTCAAAATTATGATTGATGTCACAAAAAACTCAGACTTAATTAAACAGGCATTAATTAACGATTTAGAGAGTCAAAAATTATTCAGTAAGCAAGAATTTTTGAGCCAGCAACTAGAGGCAAAAGAAAATGAATCTAAAGGAATTCGCATCTCAAAATAATGTAACTATTGCTAAAGTCCGGGAACTGTGCAATATATTATTTGAGAGCGTTCCAGATGTGCTAAATGACGATCAACTTTACCAATTAGTTGATGCATTAACCTTACCATCTGAACCAGAAAAAAGCAAACTAATAACAGGATTTAAAAGTGAATCTTTGTCACTTCGTAAGCATCCACAACACACTACAGCAATCGCATTGGGTGAGGACTATCAAAAACTATATCAACTAATTCCCGCTCAATTTCAAGCCCAATTAGATAAACTTCCTGAACGCGATCGCATCTCAGTATTGCTTGCTGCCTGTGACGGTATTGAACTAGCAGAATTGCAACACCTCACAAAAGAAGCCTTTGAGTCTGCGCGATTAACTCAACTACAAAATCAGTCCAATTCTGCAAAGTTACAACAATCAAAAGAACGAGCTACCAAAAGAGATGATTACTCGGATTTTGATACAGCAGCATTCATACAGCAACTAGAAGCACAAGAAATTCTCGCTGCACTTCTTAAGTAATTTATAAGTTAATAATCATGACTAAACCAATAGGTTATTACTGTGCTGTTACACCTGGAGATGGGACATTCTTAGACCATTTGCAGAATCAATACGGTAGTACTTTTGAGAAGCTAACCAAGCTGCAAAAGCTCTACATTCTTACTTCATTGGTAGGTAATCTAACCAATGCAGAAATTGAGAAAGCTGGTAGTTACTCGTCAACAGAAGATATAAATGCAATTACAAATTTAATTGCTCAAATTAGGCAACATTTACCAATGGGTGAACATCTTTCATTAGCAGATGCAGTCATCAATCAACTAAAGTATCAAAAATGAAATACCAAAAGCAAGCCTTGTTAGGAATAGCAGGGCTGGCTTTAATAGCTAGCCCGATGCTAATGAAACTGCCCTTCCAAATTAATACCTTCACTGCTGCCACGACGATTCAGGAATCAGAAAACATAGAGCGATTAAGGGCGACTGAAAGAGCCAATACAGCCGATGTAATCAATGAACTAGGAGTTATCCCTTCCTACCAAAAGCTACGAATTAGGGGATATCTGGATAACCGCAAAGTGAATCCAAGACCAGACACAGCAGGCTATCTAGAAGATGAAACAGTTTATGTATATGACTCAATTGGCAAATGTATAGGGCGTATCCAAGAACGTAAATGGCAGTGGAAGTCTCACTTCAAAAATGTCTGTAATAATGCTCCATAATTAAAAGTTAGAAGGATAAAAAAGAATGACCTATCAAGAATTTGAGGAACAGCCTAAAAAAACAGAAAAGCCTAAAAAATTGGGTGATCATGCTGAAATACTAGCGGGGTGGATTGTTGATTTCATTTCTATACCTGTCACTTTCGTAGCTCATATAATTGCTCAATTTGTAACCCCTGGTAGCTCCGGTACAAGGATTATAGGAGCATTTGGGTTTTTTATTGGAACATTGCTATCAACAGATAGCATCTGGCAAACATTGTTTCAAGGTGTCCCCCTATTTCCTTGGTTTGAACGTGAATGGATAGGCTGGATAGGTTGGGTACAAGTGCCTTTCAATTTGTTCTTTTGGCTCTCCTTTGGCATCTCTGCACTAGTGCAAATTATGGAAGCGAAAACACTAAGAGGTAAAGACCCTAAACAAGCTCAAAGTGAATTTGAAGACAGTAAACAGTATGCCCTTGGCAGTAAACCCAGTGGCAATATTGACCTTACGAAAGCATTATGGGGTGATTATAAACGCGCAGGCATGAGAGAACGGAATACTGGAGGCGCGATCGCACTTTTCTTTTGGGTTTTTGACATTACTACAACCTTCGTCGGTCGTAATCCTTGGAGATATACAAACCCAACTCAAATTCTTGCTTGTTTGGTTTACAACTTCGCTTCAATGATGGCAGGTGAAATTGGATATTCGATTTGGAAACTGACCAAAAAATAAAGTAAATTACCTCAGAGATTTGCACTCTCTGAGATAAGGCTAACCTCACCTTGGAGATTAAAAATGGACTTGCTGCCTATATTAACAACTAAGGAAACAATCAAGCTACGCGATGATTATCCCAGCATTGAGCATTTAGAAGCTGGCAACGCAGCTAGCTGGATGATGGAGCGGCAAGACCAATTACTAATAAGGGCTAAAGAAGAACGGGCAGGAATGAATCTTGCAAAATTTCTAAATCTGGGAGCTGCTGCTGTGGGTGCGGTCTGTTATGCGACCTCGCCACTTGCACTGATTGGGGCAGTAGTTGCCGGGGCAGGCTATGCCTGGACGATGGCGCAAGACCTGAACGACACGCACCAGTTTGCACCTATCCCGTTTTTAAGAGGTAATATTTTCGAGTTTCTATCAGCAATGGGTGACAGCGAAGCGCGAGAAGAATATTTCGCTGGTAAAAATGAACTGGCAGATTTAATGCTTCATCTTGAGCCGATGGAGAAGTACGAATTTGTAATGTTAAAGCACTCATCACACATTTTAACTAACTATTTGACCCAGGTTGAACAGGGCAAGAGGTTCTACGCTTACAGATGGATTCTAGACTGGTTTATCCAACTAAAAGGCAACTTCCCAACACCCGAACAATTACAAGGACATCTTGCGACAGTAAGGGTTGACACTCGCGTAAATTACCAGCAAGTGAATGCGATTCGAGAGGCAATGAGTAATACTCAAATTGGCATTCCTGCCGCGAAATTTGCCCCTCTACCAGGGTCAGAAGTGGCTCAACTGCCTAGTAAAGTAAGTGATGCGATTACACCTCAAAATTCTTTCGTTGCTCCTAATGACAGGACATCAAAATTTGAGGTAATTAATCATTTGGTAGATAAAATTCAGAATTGCTTTATTGTTGGACTGCCGGGGAGTGGTAAGGATTTTTTAGTAAGCCATGCCACCCGTCAAATTAAAAACAATAAACCTACTACCTGCCTATTCTTAATAGATTGTAAAAATGACCCGAAAGAATATGGCTACTATGAACATTTTGATTATGTAGAACGTATTCCAGACTGGTCATGTGATGCTTGGGAGTTTGTTACTTGGTTTAAAAAAGTGTGGCTTAAATATGAGAGCGTAGCCAACCAATGTGAACGAGAAGGACGTAAAATTCTTGTAATCATAAATGAAGGAACACGCTCCGGGCAATGCTTTTCGCAGGAAAGAGATCCATTTATCAAAAGTAAATTAACTGCAATCACTTCTAGCGGAGATAGCAGAGGCAGAAATATTTGGATAATGGTTCAAGCTCCACAACTCGAAGATTTAGGTTTTGGTGATACAGTGCGGTCGCAATTATTTAAGGTTGCAATTTTACACGAGTCAAATGTTGGAGCTATTAGTAATTGGTGGAAAACTAACTGTTTTGGTAAGCAACTTAAGCCAGAACAATTATTTAGCTTAATTTCTGAATCACCAAGAGCCAGAACTGTTTACTCTGGCAAGACAATGCAATGGTATCCAATGCCAGAACTAGAAAACTTTTCAGGTTACGACCGTGACAAAGGCGAGTTTCTACCTGGGTTTAAAAGTTCAGAAAATTCTGATAAACACGTAAACGATAGCAACGTAGCAACCAAAGTTCAAATTGAAACTGAAATTAAAACTTTAACTGATACCCAAGCAAGGTTACTTCAGCTATTAGATGATATCCCAGAGGGCTTAGAATCCTTGCTAAAACGCTTTGGGATATCTGCCAATGCCGAACACCAACGAATGCTAATCAAGAGTGTCAAAGAGGTTGCATCAATTGCTGATAGGTTAGATTTGCTTGAAAAGTTTGAATTGTAAAATTTTAACCAAACTATTTGTAGCGACCTGCACGGCTATTGGATACCCTCAACAAACTCTACTGTGACTTGAAGTCACAATAACCTAATATTTCATTTTTTAGTGCAAGTCACATGCTGCACCAAATAATCTATACTTGTTTTGGATTCAGAACTGGAGGGCGATCGCCGAAAATTGCCCCTCTTTGTTCCAGATAATGCTTCATGTCCTCTGTAAGACCTTTGCTCTCTCCAAAAAAGGCATTCACAACATTAGCACCGCTCAGGTTGGCATGGCTCAGGTTGGCACCGCTCAGGTCGGCATGGCTCAGGTCGGCACCGCTCAGATTGGCACCGCTCAGGTCGGCATTAATAAGGTAGGCATTAATAAGGTAGGCATCAATAAGGTAGGCACGGCTCAGGTAGGCACCGCTCAGGTAGGCACCGCTCAGGTCGGCACCGCTCAGGTCGGCACCGCTCAGGTTGGCATTAATAAGGTCGGCATTAATAAGGTCGGCATTAATAAGGTCGGTACGGCTCAGGTCGGTACGGCGCAGGTTGTTAGCAAGGTGTAGGTCGGCACCGCTCAGGTAGGCACCGCTCAGGTAGGCACCTTCCAGATTGGCATCAATAAGGTAGGCACCTTCCAGATTTGCATGTCTCAGGTTGGCACCTTCCAGATTTGCATCAATAAGGTTGGCACCGCTCAGGTTGGCACCGCTCAGGTGGGCATCAATAAGGTAGGCACGGCTCAGGTCGGCATTAATAAGGTCGGCACGGCTCAGGTTGGCATCAATAAGGTTGGCACGGCTCAGATTGGCACCGCTCAGGTTGGCATGGCTCAGTTCGGCACCGCTCAGGTCGGCACCGCTCAGATTTGCACGGCTCAGGTTGGCATCAATAAGGTTGGCACGGCTCAGATTGGCACCGCTCAGGTTGGCATCAATAAGGTTGGCACGGCTCAGGTCGGCACCGCTCAGATTTGCACGGCTCAGGTTGGCACGGCTCAGGATATCGCTCAGGTTGGCACCGCTCAGATTTGCACGGCTCAGGTTGGCACCTTCCAGATTGGCATTAATAAGGTCGGCACCGCTCAGATTGGCACCGCTCAGGTAGGCATTAATAAGGTAGGCATTAATAAGGTAGGCACGGCTCAGGTTGGCACCTTCCAGATTGGCACCTTCCAGATTGGCATTAATAAGGTAGGCACCTTCCAGATTGGCACCTTCCAGATTGGCACCTTCCAGATTGGCACGAATCAAGTTTTTAAGAATCCGAAAGGCACCACCAAAATTGCCACTAATTAGGTTTTTAAGAATTAAATTAACGCGAAGTGGATTACCACGAGAAACCAGTCTTTGACTTTTAAATTGCTGAACTGTATCATCTGAAGTTTCAGTAAGTGCAGCTTTTAATATTGCGATTTCACTTTCAGCAACATCACCAGCAATAGTAAATGCCAATCGTTGTTGATCAGAATTGGAATTCTGGAACGCTACAAACTCAACATCTTCTACAGAGACACCTAATACATCTTTTAGCTGTCCTGATTTAAATAAATTTTCTAGTCGTTCAAGTCCTTCTTGAGAACCTTCCAAAATCAGTTTGATGCTACCAGGCTCAATGTCAATAATTTTGATAGAAGTATCTTGAGCCAATTCTTGTAAAAGGGCAGCGATCACTTTGAGTTTTGCAACATCATTTGGAGAGACGGTACCAGCAAAAGCAAATGCATGGCTTTTTTTATCAGTCAACACCTGTGTAGTACCGCTCGGCTCTTGAATAATTTTATCTTTATCATATCTGCTGAGTTGTTCTGATTCTGACTCCAAGTCGGCAATCTCACCCCACTCTAAACTCAGTTCTGTGCAGATGGTTTGGAATAGGCGCATCTCAACAGGTCGTCTGGCAAAAAATCTGTTTACAGTTGGTCGAGAACAACCTGTCGCCCCTGCCAAGTATTCTTGTGTCCAACCTTTGAGTTTGAATGCTACCTCAGCTTTTTCCAGCCCTTGTTTCGATACTCGGCATGACCTACCCATCGTCAAACTGCTACAACTATTACATTAGTTTTGCACAAGTCCAACATTAACTCAAAAAGCGATCGCTTCTGTTTTAACCAAGGTGCGAACGCTCACTTGTTCTGGATGGAGATCGCCTGTTTATTCGACAAGCGATCGCACTTCGACTAAGATCCTGTATCCGAGCCTCTATCTATTCGTTGGTTTTGCTCCTGTTGAGTTTTAACTGTGATAGTTGGATTACTTTGCAAGTTAATCTGTGGTTGAGCCACAGGTGCAGCAGGTTTTAACACCAGCACGGCAAACCCAAAAAATATTGCTGCCATTGCCACAATCGCAACGTTATTGCTGCTGTCTTTGCTCACGGCAGTCATCAGATGTTTCAGCAGTCTATGGAACTGCTGTTCATTAGAGGTGGCAGGTAAATTTTTGCCTGCACTCTGGAAAAATCCTTCAGAGGAAGCTGATTTATGATTGGAATTGCGGGGTCTACGGCGATCAGATTTCATAGTTGTAACCTCGTACTTTCAATGTCATACCTGGAGCCAATCCAGGTTTTTTCTTGAAGCTGTGCTTCTTCTCTTACAGTACGAATTTCAACAAAAGCTTTGGTCAAAGTAGGCTGTTAGAGTTATGTAATAGTTATGTAATAGTTTTGTACCTCACCAACTTGAAATCTGCTATAAATCCTTTTCAGCAGTCTTAGCAATTCTCAAACTGTAGCGTTCACTCATTCCCACGCTTCGCGCTAATTGCGTCTAACGTCGTAAAACCCAGATACGTGTAATTTTCGGCAAGATAATCTGAGCTACAATGGCAAATATTTGTACTAATTAGCGCTTAGTCACACTGTTAATTTCATGGCAACTCAGGAACAAATTCAGGGATATGCAAAAACCTTGTATCAGGAGAACAAGTTAAAGAATTGTATATTGTATTGTGCAACTCTACTATCTTTGGAGTATCTAGACAAACTTAAACCTGAAAGACAGTCATTATATATTCCTGATTTGGCAAGAAATCTAGAAAATCAACTAAATATTATACTGCCTGACTTTTTCATGGAAGATGAATTGTGGCTAGACTCCTCAAGCTTTATATTAAGCTATCTAGAATATTGGCATAATAATCCAAAGTTTGCTAGAGCAGTGATGAAGGAATTTCAACCAATGCTCCTGGTTAGCCCTTCAGGTCATATTCAAGTTAATCATATAAATACACTTCAACAGGCAGAAGATTTTCTGATTGGTGTTGCTGCCTATAGAGTAATGTCTAATCTTTCTGAAAGTCTGAACATATCTAAACTTTCAATTGAAAATTTAGAAGAGCTTTTGGGTTTTAATAAATTAGAAGCTAATTTAGATAAATATGACTCAAATCCAACTGCTTATAATTTGAATGAGCCACAATTTATAGATGAAAATATCAAGCCATTCTCAGCAAAAAATATTATTGCAAATCTTAAAAACAAGCCCAATAAAAATAAGAAAAAACAAGTACAGAATTTACTAAGACATTTACCAGAAGATATTGCAGCTTTCAGCCTTGAATGTCCTGAATGTTCAAAGCAATTTAGACCTAACTGGTTCAAGCTCAGTCATGAGCCACATATTCCAATTAAACCCAATGATCACGATGGTCCAGGCAGATGGATTCCTATAAAAACTTACGAAATATGTCCTTTTTGCGAAGAAGTTGTTCCTCTTGATCTACCTGTGGTTCAAATGCAGTCAAAGGTTATGCTTTTCGGAGACGAGGCATATAGAGAAGATCAGGACAAGCTTATTTTCACTTATTCACTTGTTGGTGCTGACTTTAAAGTGATAACGAAAATAGAAGATTCTTTTCGAGAATTAAAATTAAAGCTTTGTCCTTCTAAATCTCCTGACAGTTGGGCTTTTCATATGAAAGAACTTTGGTCTGGGGATCAACGAAAAAAACACGCAGTATTTTACGACTGGGATTTTGAGAAGGTACTCTTGGCAGTTCAAGGTCTTTTTCAATTAATTCAAAGTCATGCTGAACATCTTTTCATGTATAACGTAGCTTTGACTACTAAGGGTTCAATGAAAGGTTTTAAATCAAAGCCAGCCTTAGAACGTCCACAAGACAATGCCTACATTTTGCTTATTATGTATGTTATTCATGAGCTTACAACAAAAAAAGCGCAGCCAGTTTTACAATTTGATGCGGAAAAACAAACAAAGGTAGATCGGGTAATTCAAGGTTGGGCGCGTGAAGCTTTTTCTGGGAGCCAACATTGTCTTCTATACCCGTTTCTAGCTAAGGGGATAGAGATTCCAGAACCTATCTTTGTTCAACCTGCTTCTCACCCTTGCCTCGAACTTGCTGATTTCATTAGCTATATTGTTGCTAGATTCTATCTAAAGAAATGGCAAGGGCAGAAAATTGAGGAGGTACTAGATCCTCGTAATCTTGGAAAGGTAATGTACTTAGGTTTTGACAAGACTAATGATTTAGTGTTTCACAGAACTGAATCATATCCTTGGGAGCTTTTTTATGAATCTTGAATTGGAATACAGGAAGTTATCAAGAGTGTTTTAATCTCTATAGAAGGCGGCATAACAAACATGTAGGAGTGGACTATCTAGACAGAATTAAGACAGCAGACAGAACATCATTGACCCAATACCAATTTGATTTTATCCTCAATTAAAGTTTGAAGAACTGCTCAGTGTGATTGATGCAGAAAGATGATTGCTCTAATGGATAATGTTGACGGTATTGGAAATTGCATTTATCATGGTGGCGCTCGTGCGAAGTCTGCGTAGAGACGGCGGTGTAGACGCTGGTGCAGACTGCCGTTGACCCTTGACAAGGGGTGAAAATCTTGAACTGAGGCGGCTCAATAGCAACGGCGATATCACTCTGATAGCAACAAGTTGACCTTTTGATGTGATGAACCTCCTATAAATGATTGTCATACAGGTATTGACATGGCATCAGGTGTGATAGCAAAGTTGCGATAATGGATGTTTGGGCAACTGTACACAGATGAAGGATACTATGGATGGATACAACTATCACCTCTGAAGGGGAAATCCTTTCTCAAGATAATACGCTAGTACCGCTGGACTCGGCGACGTTATCCACAGCACCGGACGTGATGGCGCGGTTGTTGTTGGGAAAGCGCTCTCCTAATACTCAAAGAGCCTATGCCAGAGATTTGCAGGATTTTTTCGATCATGTTGCCCATCAGCCACCCACGCCTTCTTTAGTAACACAGTTTCTCAAATTGGAGCAAGGTCAGGCGATTAATGTTGTCAGTCAGTACAAAGAAAGCCTGATGAATAAAGGACTTTCGGAGGCGACTGTTAACCGGAGGTTGTCTGCAATCAAGTCTTTGGTGCAGGTAGGTAGGGTGTTAGGGGTGTGTAATTTTGTGCTGGATGATGTCAGTGCGGAAAAAATAAAGGCTTATCGGGATACCAGTGGTGTAGCACCGGAGGCGATCGGCAGCATGATGAAGCTGATTGATACTAATGCCGTCACCGGCAAGCGTGATTATGCCATTATGCGGCTGTTGTGGGACAATGCCCTGCGGAGGAATGAGATATGTCAACTGAATATCGGCGACTTTAACGCCAGCGGTGGTACCATCTCTATCTTGGGCAAGGGTCGGGGGACGCAAAAGGAAACTGTCAAACTCAGCCGCAAAACCATAGCGGCGATTGCTGACTGGTTGATTGCCAGTAGACGCACTAACGCTAAATCAAATGAGCCTCTGTTTGTGGCGCTGGTTGAACATTTTAAGGGGAAGCGGTTGACTGGGGAATTTATCCGCAAGTTGGTGGATACTTTGGCACAACAGGCTGGTATTTCTAAGAAGATGTCACCGCACCGCATTCGGCATAGTGCGATTACTAAGGCCACTGAAGTTTTTGAGGGCGATTACCAAAAGGTGCAAAAGTTTAGCAGGCACGCCAATATTAATACTGTTCTGAAGTACGACGATAACCGCAAAAAACAGGAGTTTCAAGCTACCATCACTGATACGCTTGCTGACCTATTTTGAGTCAGTCTGAAAAGAGTTATGTGTTTGCAATCCTTGAAGGAATGGGATATATCCAAGAGTAAAGACGCTAAAATTTACAGCAGTTGATAAGGGTTAGGTTGATGAGTCCGTCACTTGAAAAAATTTTAAGCGAGATTGAGCAACTGACTCCAGAGGAGCAATTGACGGTGATGGGGCATTTGGTGGAGCGGATGAAGAAACATATCACTCAAGCGCAACCAAAACGCAAGTGGAGCGATTTAAAGGGTATGGCATCCTATCCGCTATTGGGTGAGGATGCTCAGGAATGGGTTTCGCGGACTCGACGGGAAGGAGATGAGCATCGAGAACGGTTGTTGCAAGGAGAGGAATGAGGATTAGTGATGCCTTAGTTGGAGTTTCTAGCTTATTTCTCGATACAGCACCCGTAATTTATTTTGTAGAACGCAATCCGCAGTTTGTGGATTTAGTCGATCCAATTTTTGATCGGTTAGAAGCTGACATTACAGCAGTAGCATCTGGAATAACGTTATCAGAGTGTTTGGTGGGTGCTATCCGTCTGGGGTTGGTGGATTTAGAGCAGGCTTTTGTCGATGTGTTGCAACAAGATGAAGTAGTTTTTGTGGAGATTAATGCTGCTATTGCGCGAGAAGCTGCGAGAATTAGGGTGCGTTATAACCTTCAGCTACCCGATGCGTTGCAGGTGGCGGCGGCAATAATTGCTGGTTGTGAGGCGTTTTTGACCAATGATACAGCTTTGAAGCGGGTGACGGAGTTGAGGGTTTTGGTGGTGGGTGAGTTGTCGGTGCAGTGAGCAGACTATTTGCAATTTTAGAAAAGATTAAAGCCAAGCCAGGAATGTATATTGGTCGTCCTGCGGTAAGTGATTTATTTAAAGCCTGTTCCTTTCACTTCAAGCTTTTCAATCGCTTTGTTTAAATAATATTCACTCATTAATTTTAGAGAATGTCCGCTTTGATTAGGTAGTGCAAGCAGCTTGTCATCAGACGTTACCTAATGGAAAGTAGCGTCATGGTGATTGTATTAAGATAGGTTTCTGGTTGCGATCGCATTTCTTAAAACTGCCCATTATTTTGCACAATGGGGTATATTTTGTCCAGTGTCATGTGCTGGCGGTGAAATTGACCAAGATAATCTCACTCTTCAATCAAGCGGGTGGTGTCGCCAAATCGACGACAACCCACAATCTTGGCTATCACCTTTCTATACGCCGTCATCGGGTACTGTTGATAGACATAGACCCCCAAGCTTCCCTGACAACGTTCATGGGATTGGAAGCGGCTGATTTGTCAAAAACTATTTACGATGCTTTGGTGTCAGAGTCAGATGAACCCATTCCCATTCATCGGGACTTGGACGGCATGGACTTGGCTCCTGCTAACATTTTGCTGGCTAATGCCGAACAAGAATTGATATTTGCTGAGTTGAGAGAATTTCGACTCAAAGAGGTACTTGCTCCTGAATTGGACAACTACGATTTTATTTTGATTGACTGTCCTCCTAGTTTGGGAATTCTTAGTCAAATTAGCCTAGTTGCCTCGACTCATGTTTTAGTCCCCATTCAGTGTCAGTTCAAAGCATTGAAGGGAACAGACTCGTTGTTAAAAACATTGGCAAGAGTGCAGCGCAAGCTGAATCGCTCTCTGAAGATAGCGGGATTTTTCCCGACAATGTACTCTGCTGCTAATTCCCTAGACCAGAGAACTCTTGAATCAATTCATGAGCAACTGTCAAGTTTAGCAAGGATATTTCCCCCCCTACCTCGCGCTACAGCAGTGGCAGAAGCTGCTGAATATGGTAAACCTTTAGCATTATGCCCTAATAAAAATCCTGCTATTCTCCGCATTTTTGACGAGATAGCACAAGCAATGGAGGAGATATAAATGAGTACCAGACGTGCCAGCCAACCACCTGCAATGGAGGAGATATAAATGAGTACCAGACGCGCCAGCCAACCACCTGCAATGGAGGAGATATAAATGAGTACCAGACGCGCCAGCCAACCACCTGCTGCTAGAAGCAAACTCAAGAACGTCGCGCTGTTCAAAGATGATGATGAGTTGACTTCTTATACAGTGCAATTGGACAAGATTGTTCTTCCTGCTACTCAACCTCGGCGTTATTTTGACCCCCAAGCTATGCAATCCTTGGTGGAATCGGTAAAGCAAAACGGTATCCTCCAGCCCCTTTTGGTCAGACCTGCGGAGGATAAGTATGAATTAGTGGCAGGAGAGCGCAGATATCGGGCAGCACAAACAGCAGCTTTAACGTCAGTGCCTGTAACAGTGCGGGAGATGTCAGATGAGCAGGCGGTACAGTATGCTCTGACTGAGAATCTCCAACGGGAGGACTTAAACCCAGTTGAAGAAACTGAAGGAACCTTGCAACTGTTGGCACTGCGATTGGGATGCGAGACAGCACAAGTGTCTTCTGTACTTTACAGAATGGAAAATGAAGCTAAAGGAAAAATTACCCGAAACGTTTCGGGTAATTCCGAGGCAGAAATCGTCGAAAAAGTGTTCGCGGAATTGGGAAAGATTAGCTGGCAATCATTTGTTCGCACCAGACTACCACTGTTGAAACTGCCAGAGGATATTTTATCAGCCCTGCGTGCTGGACAAATTGAGTACACCAAGGGCAAGGAGATTGCCAAGCTGACATCAAAGGAAGAAAGAATTGAACTCCTAGAAGCGGCAATTTCGCTGGCTTTGCCCCTTTCAGAAATTCAACGGCAGGTCAAAGCTAAACAACCATCTGCCACACTTCCACCACTGCAAAGTCGTTTAGAAGCTACATACAAGCAAGCGAAAAAGTCAAAGGTGTGGGACAATCCCCAGAAGCAGAAGAAACTAGAATCTTTGTTGAAAGAGTTGGAAGCTTTGATGGCTGATGAGGGGTAAATGCCAGATAATGTTAGACAAAGACTAGCATAATTCGCTCGATTGTACTTGTTGAAGTTGTCGAACTTCCCACCAAAATGAAGCTAAAGGGAAAATTACCCGAAACGTTTCGGGTAATTGAGTCATACTCACAGTACGAAATATTTTATTGTTTAAGCTGCTTAATCTCTATAATTGCCCCATTGTTTGCAATTATTATCGAGTATAAAATGTGAGACTGCGCTGCTCATCTAGTTACCTGCACTCTACCGGATAAGACAAACACAAATGATCTCAGGGGAAATTAAAAGTCAAATAGATAAAATCTGGGATTCCTTCTGGTCGGGTGGTATCTCCAATCCCCTCGAAGTCATTGAGCAAATTACTTACCTGCTGTTTCTGCGTCGTCTGGACGATTTACATACCTTGGAAGAGAACAAGGCTAATCGACTCAAGCGACCAATGGAACGGCGGATTTTTCCAGAGGGTGAATTTCCAGAGGGTGAACATATCAAGAAACGTCCCTACGAAGATTTTCGTTGGTCGAGGTTCAAGCACTTTGCAGCGCCAGAGATGTTTGCTGTAGTTAATGATTATGTTTTCCCTTTCCTGCGGACTTTAGGCGGGGATGAATCGACTTACGCGCACCACATGAAGGATGCCCGCTTCACGATTCCTACTCCGGCGCTACTGTCTAAGGTGGTGGATTTGCTAGATGGTGTACCGATGGAAGACCGGGACACCAAAGGCGACCTCTACGAATATATGTTGGGCAAGATTGCCTCTGCTGGACAAAATGGGCAGTTTCGCACGCCGCGCCACATTATTCGGCTGATGGTGGAACTGACTGCACCAAGTCCGGGGGATGTGATCTGTGATCCGGCTAGTGGTACTTGTGGCTATCTCGTGGCTGCTAATGAATATCTGCGGGAGCATCACCCGGAAATTCTGCGCGATGCCAAGCTGAAGGAACATTTTCATCATCAGATGTTTCACGGGTTCGATTTTGACAATACCATGCTCCGTATTGGCAGTATGAATATGCTCCTGCATGGGGTGGAAAACCCGGATGTGCGTTACAAAGACTCGCTGGCAGAGGAGCATTCGGGTGATGAAGAATCTTATACTCTTGTCCTGGCTAATCCGCCTTTTGCTGGGTCATTGGACTATGAGAACACAGCTAAGGACTTGCAGGCGATTGTCAAGACTAAGAAGACTGAGTTGCTATTCCTGGCTCTGTTTTTAAGATTGCTCAAGCCTGGGGGACGGGCGGCGGTGATTGTGCCGGATGGGGTGCTTTTTGGTTCTTCTAAGGCACATAAGGAACTGCGCCGCCTGTTGGTGGAGGAGCAGAAGCTTGATGCTGTGATCTCTCTGCCGGGTGGTGTGTTTAAGCCCTACGCGGGTGTTTCTACTGCGATTTTGCTATTTACAAAAACTAACTCTGGTGGAACTGATTTTGTTTGGTTCTACGATGTCGATGCTGACGGGTTGAGTTTGGACGATAAAAGAACGCCTTTGCTTTCTGAAGATAAATTAGGTGCTGTACCGACTGCCCAGCTAACAGCAGAGGAACATACTAAGAATAATCTGCCGGATGTGTTGAGTCGTTGGCAAGTGCGGAATACTACAGAACGAGAGCGACTCCGCACGGATCAGAGTTTCTGTGTACCGAAGGCTGATATTGCGGCTCAGGGGTATGACCTCAGTTTGAATCGTTATAAGGAAGTGGTGCATGAAGAGGTGGAACATCTCGCACCTAAAGATATCCTTGCTAATTTGGCAAAGTTGGAAGTCGAGATTCAGCAGGGGATGGAGAGATTGGAGGGGATGCTGGGATGAGTGCAGTATTTCCCTGGAAGGTTGTACCTCTACAAAATATAGCCGAACAGATAGATTATGGTCTTACTGCTTCTGCAACAGATTCAGCAAATGGGCCAAAGTTCCTTCGCATCACAGATATTCAAGAAGATAGAGTAGATTGGTCAACTGTCCCCTTCTGTAATTGTACTGTAGAAGACAGTAAGAAATATGCTCTTATGGAAGGGGACATAGTTTTTGCACGCACGGGAGCAACGACTGGTAAGAGCTTTCTTGTTCGCAGTTGCCCATTAGGTTCTGTTTTTGCATCTTACTTAATAAGAGTTCGACCTTCAACAAAAGTTGTTCCTGGTTATTTGGCTCGTTTTTTTCAGACACCGAACTATTGGAATCAGATAACTCGAAGCTCAACTGGGACAGCTCAAGCTGGTGTTAATGCAAGTAATCTCAAAAAACTTGCCGTACCCCTTCCACCTTTAGAAGAACAACACCGAATTGCAGAGATACTTGATCGCGCGGAAGAACTCAGGTCTAAACGTCGGGAAGCGATCGCACAACTCGACACCCTCACCCAATCCATCTTTCTAGAAATGTTCGGCGATCCAGTTAGGAATCCCAAGGGATGGGTAAAAATGCCATTTGGAGAAGTGTGTGTAACACGGCTAGGAAAGATGCTTGATAAACAGAAGCAAACGGGCGAGTACCGACGAATGTATTTGCGTAATGCTAATGTTCAATGGTTTAGGTTTGACCTAACTGATATTTTTGAAATGGATTTTCGTGCTTCTGAATGTAAAATATTGCGTTTACAATATGGTGACTTATTAATTTGCGAAGGTGGTGAACCTGGACGTGCAGCTATTTGGCGAGATCAAATACCGGAGTGTTACTACCAAAAGACGCTACATCGAGCAAGACCAAAGAATGATTTAGCTAATTCGGAATACTTAGCTTATTTACTCTGGCTCCTTTCTAAGAGTGGAGGGTTAAGTGATCACATTACCTCTTCGACAATATCTCACCTTACAGGTGAAAAGCTCAAGGTTATGAACATTCCCATCCCACCAATTGATTTACAAAAGGAATTTGCCCACCGTGTTGAATCTGTAGAAAAACTCAAAGCCTCACACCGCGCCTCACTGTCAGAACTCGATGCCCTCTTCGCCTCCCTCCAAAATCGAGCATTTAGAGGAGAATTATGACACGCCCGTTGAGCGAAGCTGAAACGCAAAATCGAGCATTTAGAGGAGAATTATGACATGAACGCCATGTTGACCGAATTTACCCTCGCCAACTTCAAAAGTTACAGCACAAGCCGCTTACCCCTTGGATCGCTAACTGTACTAATCGGAGCCAATGCCGCAGGCAAAAGTAACGCCCTTGAAGGTTTGCGCTTTCTGTCATGGCTGGCACAAGGGCAAAAACTCTCCAGCATTCAATATGCGGTGAATAGTGCAGAGCGCGTTGTACGCGGTCGAGTAAATGACTTGTGCCATCGGGGAGAGTCAAATTTTACCATTGGTTGCCGTTTAGACTACCCAGACTGGAACCAACTCGATATAACCCTGAATGTGCGTGACGGAGAACTGCACATCAGTAGTGAGCGAATCCTTGGCTCGACAAGTCAAGTGCCGCTATATGACCTAGATCAGCCTTCTCAAGGAGTAGGGACTGATGTTGGTGTGGCATATAACAACTTTACAAAAGGGAAGAACAAGCCACGAATAACGTGCAGCGATCAGATGGCTATATTCGTGCAATTAGACACCCCTGCCCATTTTGATGCAAAGTACCCCAAATCCCAAAAGATAATTCCTGAGACTGTCCGCGAATATCAACGAGTTTTAAAGAACATCCTGTTTCTAGATCCCGTCCCCGCCAGAATGCGGGAGTACAGCTTCAAATCTGATAAGCGATTACAAGAAGATGGTACCAATCTTTCCAGCGTCCTGTATCGCTTGTGGGAGAACCAAGCCGAAAATCAACAGGCAATTCTCAACTTTATCCAGAGTCTACCAGAACAGGCTATAGATGGGCTAGATTTCCTTTTCGGACCACGGGATGAAGTCATGGTGCAACTAGCAGAAACCTTTGGCAATACCCGTCGCTATTGTGAGGCCGCATTATTATCCGATGGCACTTTGCGGGTGTTAGCTATAGCAGCAGCTATGCTATCGGCAACCGAAGGAAGTTTGGTAGTTATCGAAGAAATCGACAACGGTGTTCATCCCAACCGTGCCAAGCATCTACTGTCTAGCATCCGAGATATTGCCGAGCGGCGTAAATTACGAGTCCTGCTTTCCACACACAACCCAGCCCTAATGGATGCCTTACCCGATGCTGCCCTCGGTGATGTAGTGTTTTGTTTCCGAGATCCAGAGGAAGGGAATCAAGGGAATAGCCGTCTGATTCGGCTTGGGGATATGTACGATTTCCCCAGTCTGATATCGCAAGGACCACTAGGACAACTGGTAACTGCTGGGGTAGTGGATCGGTTCGTCAAGTCGCCACACACACCTGAAGACAAAAAACAGAAAGCTATGGCATGGCTATCTCGTTTGCAGGAATACAGCAATGAGTAGTATTTGCCTAATTGATACCAGCGTATTCCTCAACTTGCTCAACGTCCCCAACTGCAATCAGGAACGGGAATTAGTAGAGCAAAATTTTGGGGAATATGTTGAATTAGATTTTACTTTTCTGTTGCCTATGGCGACCATTCTCGAAACAGGCAATCACATTGCTCAAAACGGCGACGGCAGAATGCGAAGGACAACAGCCATACGTTTTGTTGAACAAGTTAAAGCTGCATTTAATGGAGAAGCCCCCTGGCAGCCTACTGCATTTCCAGACACAACAGAGATAATGCTGTGGATTGATCAGTTTCCGGATCTGGCTGGCAAAAACAAAGCTCCTGATAAGCAAGAAGGAACAAGCTTTGGGGATCTCAGTATCATTGAAGAATTTAATAAATTATGCAAACGCTTCCCTATGAGGGAAGTATTTATTTGGTCATTAGACACCGATTTACAGAGCTATCACCAAACCAGAAAATGACAATACTCTACCTTTAAAGCTGATTATTGTAGATTTAGAGAAAAAGGAAGTAAGCCAATGGATACCATCACGACCTATCGAGAAATCGTCAAACAGGTAATTAGTGATTATGCCAAACTACGCCCCTCTCACGGTAACATTCGTTTAGATGCCATATTTGACGAGATGCGCGATCGCTATGCTCTGATGCAGGTTGGTTGGGATAGAGGAAAGCGGGTGCGTGGCAACCTAATCTATGTAATTATCGAAAATGGGAAAGTAATAATTGAATACGATGGTATGGAATGTGGAATTACTCAGGACTTAATTAACAAAGGTATTCTTGAGCGTGATATTGTGCTGGCTTTTCTACCGGATTCGCAGCCTGTTTCTATAGCTTGAAAATGGGCAGTAGGCTGACATCGTGAGCGTCAGTGGCTCGACTGACTTGTACTGAGCTTTGTCGTAAAGCCTGCGGCATAGCTACGCTTAGGGCGCAGCCTAAGAAGAGAAGTAGCGCTCACGCCGAAATCCGAACGTGTAGGGAGTGATGTAGCTTTGGCTTACCGCAGGGTGGGAGATGAGGGAGAGATTTTCATGCTCTTGTTGCGGAATAAACAGCCCGCAGAATTCTAACTTGAAGTCAAAATAAATACTGAATACAATGTATTTAAATTGACAAAAGCTTTATTAATTGAATGAGCCAGTTTACATTCCTCCAAGCTGAATTTCCCGCAATTTACGAATCCGCAAATAAAGCTTTTAGTGCAGTATATCCCGACCCTCGCACCGCCTGCTTTTATGCCCGTCGTGCCTTGGAGCTAACCGTAAACTGGTTGTATCAATACGATAATTCCCTAGAACTGCCCTATCATGACAACTTGAGCGCCCTGATTCATGAACCCACCTTTAAAATATTGGTAGGCGAGGCAGTATTTAACAAAACAAGAGTCATCATCAAACTTGGTAATCAAGCAGTCCACAGCGCCAAACCCGTCCCTGTCAACGATGCCATAAACACAGTACGGGAATTTTTTCACGTTGCGTACTGGTTAGCACACACCTACGGACGTAGTAGCAAACCAGAACCGGGGCTGACCTTCAAACCGGAAGCACTGCCTAAAACTGCGCCAGTGCCTAAACAAACCATTGAGCAACTCCAGAAACTAGAAACCCAACTGCGGGAGCGCGATGAAAAACTCTCCACACTTCTCGCTGACAAAAACGCACTGGATGAAGAATTAAAGCGATTACGGGCAGAGATAGCAGCCAAGAAAGCCAGCACCACCCAGCCAGATACTCACGACTATTCTGAAGCACAAACCCGCGATATCTTCATCGACCTGTTGCTGAAAGAAGCAGGGTGGATGCTCGATCAATCCCGCGACCGCGAGTTTGCAGTGACAGGAATGCCCAACTCATCAGGCGAAGGCTTTGTAGACTACGTACTCTGGGGCGATGATGGTAAACCCCTGGCGATCGTAGAAGCCAAGCGCACCAGACACGACCCCCGCATCGGGCAGCAACAGGCTAAACTATACGCCGATTGTCTAGAAACGCAGTTCGGTCAGCGTCCAATAATCTTCTACTCCAACGGTTACGAGCATTGGCTATGGGATAATACCAATTACCCGCCGCGACAGGTGCAAGGATTTTACAAAAAAACCGAATTAGAATTGCTTGTACAGCGCCGGACTACCCGCAAGTCTTTAGCAGAAGCCATCATTAAGCCTAGTATTGCTGAACGCTATTATCAAACTCGTGCTATCCGCCGCATTACCGAAGCCTTCGAGCGCGATAAAGACCGCAAAGCCCTGATAGTCATGGCGACAGGTGCAGGGAAAACTAGAACTGCGATCGCATTGGTAGAGATGCTGATGCGTTGTAACTGGGTCAAACGCGCACTGTTTCTAGCAGACCGTGTAGCCCTGGTAAATCAGGCAATAAATGTATTTAAGAAACACCTCCCTGATGCCGCACCAGTTAACTTGGTGACAGAGAAAGATACCGAAGGACGAGTGTTTGCTTGCACCTATCCCACCATGATGGGGTTAATTGATGATACCCGCGATGGGCAGCGTCGTTTTGGCGCAGGGCATTTCGACCTGATAATCATTGATGAAGCCCATCGCTCAGTCTTCCAGAAATACCGCACCATTTTCAACTACTTTGATTCTCTCTTGCTGGGACTGACCGCCACGCCCAAGGATGAAATAGACCGCAACACCTACGGACTGTTTGACCTAGAAAACAATGTACCTACCGATGCTTACCAGCTAGAAGATTCCGTAAATGATGGCTTTCTCGTACCACCCAAAGCTGTATCAGTACCGCTGAAGTTTCAACGCCAGGGGATTAATTATAATGAACTTTCTGAAGTAGAAAGGGAAGAGTGGGACGCACTGGAATGGGATGACGAAGGCAACGCACCTGAGCGTGTAGAAGCAGAAGCTGTCAACAAGTGGCTATTCAATCAAGATACTGTAGACAAGGTACTAGCGCATTTGATGACCAGGGGGCTGAAAGTTGCTGGTGGCGATCGCCTGGGCAAAACTATTATCTTTGCTAAAAACCAAGATCATGCCAATTTTATTGGTGAACGTTTCAATCTCAACTACCCGCACTTTAAAGGTGAGTTTGCCCGCGTTATTACTTTCAAAACCACATATCCCCAAACCCTAATTGATAGCTTTTCCAACAAAGACAAAGAACCCCATATTGCTATCTCAGTGGATATGCTGGACACCGGGATTGACGTACCAGAAGTAGTAAATCTGGTGCTGTTTAAACTTGTACGCTCCAAAACTAAGTTCTGGCAGATGGTAGGACGGGGAACCCGTCGCTGTCCCGATTTATTTGGTATAGGACAAGATAAGCAATTTTTTTACTTGTTCGACTATTGCCAGAACCTGGAGTTTTTTCAGCATAATCCAGAGACGACTGATGCCCCAATAGGTAAATCCTTGGGCAAGCAGTTGTTCACTGCGCGATTGGAGTTAATCACAGAGCTAGATAAAAAGGTCGTTGAGGTTGGCAGTACCACAATCAAAGCACCTCAAGCCTCCGACTCTGAACCAAAGACCGATGCAGAATTGCGCCAGCAAGTGGCTAATTTACTTTACACAGAAGTTGCAGCCATGAATAGCGAAAACTTCGTAGTGCGTCCTAAGCGACGACTGGTAGAAAAATATGCTAGTTCCCAAGCATGGGTATCGCTATCCGATGAAGATTTTACCGCACTGAGCCAAGAAGTAGCTGGTTTGCCCTCCCAATTGGAAGCGGAAGCAGAAGAGACAAAGCGGTTTGATGTCCTAGTGTTAAAGTTGCAATTAGCAATTTTGCGATCGGAGCCTGCCTTTGAGCGTTTACGAGAACAGGTGAAGTCACTTACCTCTTCGCTAGAGGATAAATCAGCTATCCCATTAGTACGGGAGCAGTTGCCTTTGATCCAAGATGTACAAACCGATGAGTGGTGGCAGGACGTGACATTGCCCATGCTGGAGGTACTACGCAAACGCCTGCGGGGGCTAGTAAAGCTGATTGAGAAACAGAAACGCCAACCCATTTACACCGACTTTGAGGATGTGATGGGGGATGAGATAGCAGTGGAGTTACCTGGCTTTACATCATCGGATAACTTTGAGAAGTTCCGAGCTAAAGCAAGGGCTTTTTTGCGATCGCATCAGGATCATGTAGTTATCTTCAAATTACGGACAAACAAGCAACTTACTTCATCTGACCTGTCTGAGCTAGAGAGCATATTGGCACAGAGCGGTGCGGGTGAGGCGGAGGATATTATCCGTGCTAAAGAAGATTCACAAGGTCTGGGTTTGTTCGTTCGCTCCTTGGTGGGGCTAGAACGTGAGGTAGCTAAACAGGAGCTGGCTAGGTTCCTATCTGGCAAAAAGCTTAACTCTAATCAAATTGAGTTTGCGAATATGATTGTGGACTACCTAACCGAACACGGCGTAATGGATGCTGCTCTCCTCTATGAATCCCCATTTACCGACATTACACCGCAGGGGCCAGATGGATTATTTACCTCATCCCAAGTAGACGAATTGGTTTCTCTGCTTGAAGACGTTTATGCAAGGGCAGTAGCTGCATAATTAATGTAGAAGTCGTGGAGTCGAAACTGAAGATGTTCAAGCTAGGAATGAAAAATTGGGAAGAAAGCAGCCATATTTTAAAACGTGATACCTTCCACGAAGGAACTAGCGCAGCTGTTCCGCAATTTCATTATGTAATTTTTATTGTATAAATTATGTTTCGCAAGTAATTTTACTGAACGAGAGGAAATCTGATGCTTGCATAATTTCAACTGAACATAATTAAAAAATATTTTAGCCCTTTTTAAATAATATTATTTTTAGTTATTCCTATGTAACTTACTTAAATATTAATATTTTTTGCCCTGCTAGATAAGTTTAATCTTAATCAAAACTAAAGTCATTAACCTTTGCTGATGCCTTAATCTTCACATACATAAAGATTTATACATAAAAAAATTACCAATATTAAATAGTTTTTATTCTGTTCCTTTACTTAAACATATTTAACTTTAGTTACCTTGTATGTAAGCAAATACAGGGTTATCATATGCATATTAAAGAGGCTATTAACACAAGCCTTCAAGGAAATAGCAACCTAAACTTATATCAAGAAATACATTACTATGATTATTATCATCCTTATAGAGGCGGTAGCAACCCTAATTTTAATGACTTTAGTAGTAAAACTTTAGCCTTAAAAGATAAAAAAGAGTCAGCTATCAATTATTTCTTTCAGTTCCTTGACCCTATAATAGAAAAAAACTATATTATAACGGTAGTTCCTTCAAGCGATCCTGAAAATTTATATACAGGAATTCGAAAATTAGCTATATTGCTGTCTAATAATGGTCGAATTGATGGAACATCTTGCTTACGTAGGCACACGAAAGTTGAAAAAAAATCTTATGGTGGAAGTAGAAATATTGACGTAGATTTAAATTCAATTGAAGTTATAAATAAACATTTAATTATCGGAAATAGTATATTACTTTTAGATGATGTTACAACAACCGGAAATTCTCTTCTTGCTTGTCAAACTTTATTAATCAAATTTGGTGCTAGTGGAGTAGTAAAATTAGCTTTAGGTAAAACAATATAAGAAACTTATGTACAACTATTTAGATAATATTTATGTATTAACTTTAAGTTTGATCCCAGGAGTTGGTAAAGCAACTATTCAACGTATTCTAAATCAATTGAATTTTAGCCCTTCAAATCTAAGTGAATTACATGAGCTTTTAAATTCATTATCTATTAAAAAAATAGAAAGGCTTGAATTAGAAGAGGCATTTCAACGTGCAGAAAAAATATTTTTAGATTGTAAAAAACATAACATAAATATTATTGGAGCTGGAGAAAAGATTTTTCCATCACTTTTAAAGTCTATACCTAAACCACCAATAATACTTTATGTAAAAGGCAACATTGATTGTTTAAAAGTAGAGAATTCAGTAGCCATTATTGGAACTAGAAAACCATCAGAATATGGGAAAACATCCGCTTTTAAAATTGCTAAAACTTGCGCTGAAAAAAGCTTAATAATTGTTAGTGGTCTTGCAATAGGTTGCGATACAGCAGCGCATGAAGGTTGTTTAAGTATTGGAGGTCAGACAGTAGCAGTCTTAGCACATGGGCTAGACACAGTTTATCCACCTGAAAACCAATATTTAGCTAAGAAAATACTTGATTCAAATGGTTGTTTGGTAAGTGAGTATACTCTTGGCACTAAGCCCTTTAAACCTAATTTTGTACAGAGAAACCGGATTCAAAGCGGTCTCAGTTCAGCCGTTGTGATTGCTGAAACAGATATTGAAGGCGGAACAATGCATACAGCCAATTTTTGTCTTGAGCAAGGTAAAATATTGGCGTGTATTAATCACCCAAGTAAATTTCAGTCTGATAAATCAAAAGGTAATCAAAAATTAATTAATGAAGATAAGGCTATTGGTTTATCAAATCCAAATGATTTAGAAGTCTTTTTAAATAAAAATTTTGCAGGGATGCTTGGTACTTCTGTAAATAATGAGCTTAAAAATAAAAACAATATTATAAATGAAATTAGTTCAGACAACAAGACTAAATTACCGGAACTAGGAACAATTATACAAAAAGACAAGTTAATATTGGAAATATTTTTAGACGATGAAGAAATTAGTTTATTCCATTCAAAATGTGCAGAGAAAGGATTATCACAGAATGAGTTTGTAAAAAAACTAATCAATAATGAGTTGTCTTCAAACATTACTAAAATTAAAAAATATTCATCACGCCCAAAAACAAATAAATCACATATAGATTATGAGCAATTACCATTTTTACCAGATTTGATTGAAAATAATAATAAAGAAATAGATAACTGTAACGATACCTTAAATCAAACTAAGCTAGCCGAAAAACTAAAAGTCTCAACATCAACAATAAGAAAAAAAAGACAAGAAGGCTATGAAAAATTTAAGGCTTGGAGCCGCACTAAAGACCCAGATGGTTTTGGTTGGGAATATGTAGATAAATCAAAAAGGTATAAAGTAGCAGTTTAAATAATTGGATAATTTTGTGATTAAAGGTATTATATTTGACCTAGACCAGACTTTAATAGAATCAAATCAAGCTTATCCTTTACGCAAAAATAAAAATTGGGAGGCTGTTTATAAAATAATTCCTAATTTGTACCCATATCCAGAAATATCAGAATTAATAAAAGAATTAAAAAGTTTTAATTTTCTCATTTGTATTGTAACTTCCAGCCCTAGAAAGTATTGTGAGTTAGTTATTAAACAGTGGGATTGGAAGATAGATGCAACAGTCTGCTATCACGATACTTCTAAGCATAAACCTCATCCAGAACCAATAGAGCTAGGCTTACTTCGTCTGGGTTTAGAAGCTAAGAATGTAGTAACTGTCGGTGATTCTTCAATAGATATACAGGCTGCTAAAGCCACGGGTGTTTTCTCTATTGGCGTACTTTGGGGTTCTTTAAACAAGGTATCACTCGAAGATTCTAATCCTGAGTTATTATGTAAAACTGTTAGAGAATTGAAAGAATTTTTATTATCAAAAAAATACGGATATTAGAACAACCCGGCGTTCTGGTAGCAATCGTGGTGACAGGGCGGCTTAGTCACCAAATTCATGCGATCGTCTGCCATGTTTGGAGCTTTTGGGATTCGCATGGATATATTGCAAGTTGAGTAATTTGACCACTACAAGATGAATATTGTGCTACAGGTTGTGCTACAGTCCGTAAAAGCGCATACCTAAGACGTATGTAAAATATTCCCTAGCGTTTCAGTAGCAAAACTCTCACATAGGAAATTGAGTAGTGGAAAAATTAAAGCAAGTTTGGCAGATTTTTATTCCTAAGCCCCAGCAGCTAGAAAAAGCTGGAGATATTGCAGAGTCTGGGGCAGAGGTTTCTAAAGCCGTCCTAGAATTTGCGATCGCCCTCGGTGTACTAGCTACTGCCCCATCAGCACCAGTGATAGCTGCTGGGTTATCGTTTGTAGGGATTGCCCGAAAAGGCTTGACATTACTGCACGAGAAAACAAATAAAGAGTTTGAGATAGAAGAATGGGTAGCTGTTGCTTGCCCATTAGCTTATATAAATAGTTTTAATGCTTTAGTACAGAGGAATGTTTGGTTAAGAGATAAGCTTAGTGCAGAGATAAACGCTCAGGAAGTTAAACCTCAGTTTAATCAACTGGGAGAAGTGGAATTAAATAATAGTCAAGCTGAAAAAGCACTGACGGATTTTCCAAATTCAATATTAGGGCAAGCATTAAATCAAGAATTATCCACTTACTTAGAAATAAAAGGAATTAGTTTAGAGATTGCTTCCCTAGTTACAGGGTGGGTTGCATGGGACACGTATAACTATATAAAACAACTTTTATCATACGAGCCAGAAGATGTACGCCAAGCTTTAAGTTTGGTTATAACGGCAGCACAAGAAATAAGGGCTAATGAGAAATACACCAGCATAGAGTCATACCTGAAGGAGCAGATATCACCATCACCAAGCGATCCAATACTAACTGAGCGGTGGAAGGTAATAGGTGAAGATTTTACAATTCCTAAGATTTATGTATCTTTGAAAGCTCAGTTGTTAGATAGCAATGGTAAACCTAAACAAAATGAGTTTGCTGCTGGTTTTTTAGATATTTGGGTAAAAGAGCGACTGAATAAAGCTGAAAAAAATGAATCGGCTGTTAATTTAGATACTTGGGTAAGAGAGCAACTGAATAAACCTGAAAAAAATGACCAAGTTATTTTTATTCAAGCAGGACCAGGGCGGGGTAAAAGTGTGTTTTGTAAAATGTTTGCAAATTGGGTAAGAGAACACCTTCATCCAGTTTGGACACCAATATTAATCAGACTAAGAGATATAGATACTTTTGAACGAAATATTGAAAATACTCTTCGTGCAGCTGTTAGAGAAAGCTTTACTAATCGTGATGATTGGTTGAGCGATCGCAATACTCGATATTTATTTATCCTAGATGGTTTTGATGAATTGCGTTTTGAAGGAAGAACAGCGAAGGGAATTGAAGATTTTATAGGGCAAGTCGGAAATTACCAAGCACAAACAGGATGTAGACACAAATTTATAGTAACTGGTAGAGAATCGGCTTTACATGGTATTGAAAATCGTATTCCTACCAATTTAGAAAGGGTAGAAATTGCTTTAATGGATGAGCGACTCAAAAAGCAGTGGTTAGAACAGTGGGGTGCATTATTTGGACAAGATAAAGCAGAAGAATTTCAGAAGTTTTTAGAAGCTAAAAATTGTCCTGAACGTGTTAAAGAATTAGGGCGAGAACCATTGCTGTTATATCTTTTAGGAGCAATGCACCGAGATAATGAATTAACTATTGAAATGTTTGAAGGAGCTAGCGGCACTCAGGCTAAAATCATAATTTATCAAAAAACCCTGGATTGGGTTTTAACAAAACAGCGTCCTGAAAAACTTAATCAGCAACTTACAGAATTTGATACAGAAGACTTGCGGCTTATTTTAACTGAAGCCGGATTATGTGTTACTCAATCAGGGAAAGAATGGACTTCAATTAAAACAATCGAGGAACGCCTTAAAAGTGATAAATCAGCACGAGATATGTTGGAGAAAGCTCAATATAATCTTGGTGAAAATCCCTTAAGAAACGCGCTAGCAGCATTTTATCTACGACCAGCAAAAGCGTCTGAGTCAACAGAGGGTGCTGTAGAATTCATTCATAAAAGTTTTGGTGAGTTTTTATGCGCTCAAAAAATAACAACGAGTCTAAAAAAATGGGTAAGAATAGACCCTGAAAGTAGACGTGAGACATTCGTCATTGATGATGATAAGCTATCAGAAGAAATCTATGAATTACTAGGCTATGGGGGATTAACACCAGAAATTGTAGAATATGTAATGACTCTAATTGATTCAAAAGATCAATTTCAATACCTAAAATTTTTTGAGCGTTTGGAATATTTCTATCATGATTGGTGTAGAGGAAAAATTATTAGTGGATTCCCTAAAAATATCTCTCTAAATCAAATGCAAAAATTTCAAGCAGAAAAAATATCGCTTGATTTGAGAGAAGTAGATATTTATGCTGGGCTGAATATAATGATTTTACTTTTAGAGTTACATCGTTATGCCAAAAATAAAGATGAGTTAAAAGACAATATTGTTTTTTATCCCTGTGGTAAAAAGGACAGTGATAATTTTGATGATCGGCGATTGCTTCGGATTGTTAATTACAGCAACAGCGTTACTTTAAATACTTTTTCAGCCACTGTTGGTTATTTTCTCTCAGGCGCTAACCTCTCAGGCGCTAACCTCGATGGCACTAACCTCTCAGGCGCTAACCTCGATGGCGCTATACTCGATGGCGCTAACCTCTCAGGCGCTAACCTCTCACGCGCTAAACTCAATGGCGCTAACCTCTCACGCGCTAACCTCGATGGCGCTAACCTCAATGGCGCTAACCTCAATGGCGCTATACTCGATGGCGCTAACCTCGATGGCGCTAAACTCAATGGCGCTAACCTCAATGGCGCTAACCTCTCACACGCTAAACTCTCAGGCACTATACTCTCAGGCGCTATACTCTCAGGGGCTATACTCTCAGGGGCTATACTCTCAGGGGCTAACCTTGATGGCGCTAAACTCAATGGCGCTAACCTCAATAGCGCTAACCTCGATGGCGCTAACCTCTCACACGCTAAACTCTCACGCGCTAACCTCAATGGCGCTAACCTCAATGGCGCTAACCTCTTAAGCGCTAACCTCGATAGCGCTAACCTCGATAGCGCTAACCTCTCACGCGCTAACCTCTCACGCGCTAACCTCGGTAGCGCTAAACTCTTAGGCGCTAACCTCGATAGCGCTAAACTCTTAGGCGCTAACCTCAATGGCGCTAACCTCAATGGCGCTAACCTCGATGGCGCTAAACTTACCAATATTACTTGGGATGAGCATACAAACTGGAAGGATGTGCAAGGGTTGGATAAAGCACAAAACATACCTGAAGGCTTGCTTAATATAGCAAACTCAACTGCTCAACCCTCTCCCCTTCCAAACACTCCCCCTTCACCCTGAAAAAACAAACATACCAACAATTATCTACGGTGGGGCATAGTCCATCACCCATCACTCATTCAATCCAATGAGGCTGGTTCCCTCATTGCCTCTCAAATGCTTGCCCAAAAATGGTGAAGGAACATTCAATTTTTTGCACACTAAAATCAATTCTTCGCCCTATTCAGTCCCTTAAACTTGCCCATAAATGACCTTTTTAGGCAATGTTTTCACAAGAGAGGACACGCTCAATCCAGTATTGAAACAACGTCAAATCAAGGGTTTCCAAACATCTGCGTTACAAAAATTTACAATATGTTCCATTTTGCGGGTATCTCGGCGGCTACCCCACTATGCTCCAGAAATTTTAATCCTGGTTCCAAAATGAATGCGTTAGCAAAGCTCACCACTAATCCTTGCAAATAATCTTCAAACACTGAATATGTCACACTCACTATAAATATATAAATATTATTAGTATGTGTGACACGTTAAGGGTTGTGGAACTTGTATTCAACTTTAATCAGCACTGGATTTAACTGACAGGGCATTCACCTTAATTCTTAATACAAATACTAGCCATAGATAGATTCCACTTTCCCCTTTTCCTGACGAAGGCAATGGTTGTTGTATTTTATCTTAAGGTCTAATTAGAAATCTTTACAAGCTCAAAATCATTACACAGCAAGCATTCCATAGATTATTTACCCCACAAAAAAACCTTGCAATATATATTGCAAGGTTTTGGTGTTACAATCATTTCATGAAAGCCTAGAATGCTTGCTGTATAAGGGTTTAAAAATTTTATACCTTAATTTCTTTGTGCCTCCAATTCGGCATCATCGGCTTGTATGTGTATTAAGAACTACAAATCTTGCAATATACTTAAAAAAGTAAATATTATTAAATTAAGCTAAAAGCTTTTTTCATATCAAGCAATAATTATATAAGATTTTATCGTTGATATGTATTGACAACTATAATTATTTATAATACGATTAGATAAGAAAGCCTTGCTGGAAAATTATAATTAATTTCGCATCAAGTAAGATTTCGGCAAAGTTTTCATAATCTTATTATCCGCTTCATTAATTGTGATAAGCATTATGAAATATTTGAATCCGCAGGAAATCTGCGTTGAGTATTTAGCGACTTTAGAAGAAAAGCAAACAATCAACGACACTAAAAATGCTTTAATTCGTTACTTCATTCCCAGCGTTGGAGGGCCTCCTGTTTCAGCAGCTAAACGTAGACCTGTAACACCGGAAGATGCAGAGATAGCATTTGAATTTCTCAAACAAATCTCTTTAGAACAACTTGCCAATGCACCAGACTGGGCATTAAAAACTTTAGAAGAACATGATACTTCTCCTGCCCAAAAAGAAAGAGTCAGACGTGATCTCAGAAATTTAGTTGACTGGGCACGAGAGAAAGAACACCTGCCACCGCCACATAATCCCATACCCAAGGGAATCTGCGATCGCATTGAATTAGGCAGATTTGAGAAGCTAAATTTAAAGCCAGCTACAGCCCTAGATATTTATCATAGGTATCTCAAACAGCTTCAAGACCGCGAAACCATAAATGATACCAGTAATGGGATGATTCGTTACTTTGTCCCAGCTACAGGTGGCCCCTTACCTTTTCATAAGCCTGCACTCAATACAGAAGTAGAAGCTGCTTTAAAACATCTAGAACGTGTACCTTTGGAATACTTAAATGAAGCACATTTAATTGTTATATCTGTACTTCAAGCGTTAGATATGTCCGAAACTCAACGAACTCGTATCTGTAGTACATTGCGAGATATGGTTCATTGGGCAAGAGAACAAGGATACCTACCTGATCCTCACTCCATTGCTCCTTGGGGAGGAGAATACACGCCTACAGCCTTACCTTCTTCCGTAATGGAAATATTAGAAGTTAAAGAAAAAGAACAGACAGCTGATGATATTTACAGTAGTTACTGCCAGCATTTGCAGGCAAACAACAGAAAGCCTAACATTTCCAGCTTACAAAGTATAATTATCAGGTATCTCATACCTGCTTGCGGTGGTATTGTACCTCCAGGAAGGAGAGCTTCTCATGAAGAAATTCAAGCCACAATGAATTACCTCAATCAGATATCTCTGGAACAACTTTATAATGCAGTTGAATTAGTAGAGTTACAGTTTGAAAAACTTGGTATAGAAGGTTCAAAACGTTATACACCTCTTTCACGAGTTAAGTCTTGGATTGATTGGGCTGATGAACAAGGTTATTTCAATAAAATCAGACAATCTCAAAAACCACAACCTGTTTTCAACACCTTTTATAAAAATGGTGTGCAGCGACAGAAGAAAAAGCCAGGAATAGAGTTACACCAAAAACGCTGCCCTATTCATGCTTTGTGTGCTAAACAATTCCCCGATGACTACATCAATCCATATTTACAACAGCAAATTCAAACTTATAAGGCATGGCGATTATCAAAGGATGTGCGTCCAGGAGCAATCAAAACTGAGGAAGAACAAATTCTTCAGTTACTCGGTTGGCTTCATCGTTTTGAGAGTATTTCTTTGGATGAGTTATCTTTTGAGCGCATAATTGCGAAAAGTAAATTAGTGGTATTGGTTGACGATTATAAAGACTACATGGATTATTTACTTGGTGAAAAAAAATTTATACAGGCAGCACGGCAACAGGCTGAGATTGATATGCAGCGAGTACACCGCTATATAGATTTTGTTGGCAAACACCCAGAATCGCAAAAGAAGCGAGTAAGTTTAATTATTGCTATGGGGAAATTTCTTTATAAGGATGTAATCGGTACTGAAGATTTTCCGGAAGGCAGAGATATCCCTATTATTCGTCGCTTGCTCAACTTACAGGTTGACGTTGCTAAGAAAGGTAAAACTATTCCACAAAGCGTCAGCTATCATAAAACTTCTACCCCCTGGGATAAAGCCGTGATGACTATGGAGGAACAACGGCGTAGAGCAGAACAAGCATTTATCTCTATAAAATGTCCGGGTCGTAAAAAAGGATATTACGATAAGCAACGACCAAATACTGCACTCGCCAATGAGCTACAAAGATTTTTGAGCATTGCCTTTACTATTCTCATCCCCTCCCGGTCACGGACTTTCTACGATTTACGCATTGGGGAAACCTTTAAAGAAGGTATTCTAACTGATACAGATTTCCTTTCAGTTGCAGAAATGAAAAATAAAGGGATCTGGAATACTCAGAAAGATAGTATCAAATTCTATATTCATCACAATGCCGAAGACTATAAGTCTGGTAAGTCAATGGCTCCGGTATTAATCAATCATGATGGCTGGTGGGCCGAACTACCAAATATTGAGTTTGATGACAACAAATGCCTTTATGATTACATTCGGCGTTGGCTTACATGGGGTAGAGCCATTCACGGCCCAGTTAATCATAATTACTTCTTCCGTCATGCTTTTAGTTCAAGACCTATAAAGGGTGGTGCTTGGGCAGATCGGATTAAAACAATGTTTGAAAATTGGGCGGGAACTCCTGTGCCACCTAGTAATGTCCGCAAGATGTTTGCTAGTCAATTTTCGGAAAAAAAGGAAGCTGCTGCTTTACTTTTACAGCACTCTGAGAAAATGCACATTACCAACTATGACATGCGTCACAGCATTAACAAAATGCAGCCTGTAATGGCAGCTAACCAACAATTTATTAAAGATACCTTAGAGGATGTTTTAAAAGTTCCCTTGTCGGTATCAAAGCGTTCTAAGGCCAGCTAGCTTAAAAAGGCAGGGCTGTTTCATTTACTAAAATCACAGCCAAATACTTTTAAACAACCTCTAAAAGGTTGTTTAAAAGGTTGGCTAGGTTGTAAAAAAGCTCTCTTGGTATTTACAAAAGCATTAATCTAATTCAAAGATTTTTTAAATCAGAAAAATTGATTAATATTAAGTTTTATTCTTCAGGAAATTGAAGGTATTTATTATCTGGATTTCTCATAAAAAATCTGGGAGATTTTGCTTGTTTTATAGATTGACTAACGATTCTATTTTCCTCAGAATTGGGTAATTGTCCTCTAACTCTTCTAAAAGGAAAATTGGCTTTATTATAAACTAGCGATGAATTGAGATAGCGTATGTAAGTTGCGAGAAAATACTCTAGGTCTTGTTGAGGAATATTGACAGAGAAAAATTGCTGAAACATAACTACATTTTCTATAAGTATCTGACCAAGAAGATACTTGGGATTTCTCAACTTTACTCGCATTAATGCTAATTCTTCAATACAACACTCATACTCCTTATCTTTTGGGTTTTCCTGATTATCTAGTAGAACCCAAGCCTTCCTAATACCAAATTTATCATAAAAAACCTTATTAACAATACCAATTCTAGTATTCATACCAGGACTTAGTACTCGCACACGCGTTCTTGCTGTAATTTCTGGGGATAGAGGTAAAAGCACGATAATTAATTTATTTTCTGGATAGGGAACAGAACTATCCAAACTATCAAATTCTAGGATTGAAATATCGAAGTTATACTGTCTGCTTTGTTCAAAATTATTTACTAAGCTTGTTTTGTTATCCATCTCATTCAAACTAGATTCCTCAACTTGACTTGACAGTAAAAATTCACGGGGATGGATGACTGAACTATCTAATTTTTTATTTTCTGCATTAGGAATGTAAAAAATTGGGTGACTTGGGTGAAAACTTTTGTCCTGTAAGAATTCTTGAGGTGACGTGTTGGGTGTATTTTGGGTGTAATCTTGGCTTAAATTGGGTGATGCTTGAGGTAGAACTTGTTGGTTAAACCCAATTCCTTGTAGACCCATTCGAGGCTTTCCACCTCCTGCTTTGGGTACGTTTACTACCTTTACTTGGGGGAATACAGTTTTAAACCGAGCAATTACTTGGTTGGCAGCTTTGACATTTTTATCTGATTTAAGTAATTGTTGATTCCAAATAGCTTTTCGCTTGCCATTATTATCTAGTTCATAGCTTAAGGTGCCATTATTCTGATACCACTGCTCTAGGAGATTCCAAATCTCACTAGCAAGTAAAGTCCTGTTAGAGTCATAAACCAATCCCATCTCTTGACAGAACTGAAAGAGGTGGGAGTTTTGTTTTTGGATATCTTCTAAGGCTTTTTGAGTACAACTGTAATCAATCCCTTTTTGCATCAAATCCACCAAGGCTTGCAGCACTCGATTGAGAAATGCTGGCAAAACTTGTTCATGAATAAATTTAGGGTCATATTGAAATCTTGGGTCTGCTTCAAGTTCTCCTTTAGAATAATCTGCATCAATTTTGAAGGTTTTACTGAAAATCAACACAGCCCATCGAGAAGCACTCGCTTCTAAAATTCCCTCTAAGTTGGGTGTGTCATTAATATTAAATAAACCTACTGCTAATGGTTTATAGTCTATTTCATCTCTGCTGTGATTCTTGGCAGTAAGGATATTCCCAGTTATAAAAGCTTTGAGAGATTGTAGTTTATCAAGCGATGTTGTATTTACATTCTCTGCCCCCCAGTTAACACGGCTATTTCTCAACCTTCCCAAAGCAGATTTGCGCCCATCATCGTAAGCTTTGAAATCAGATATAGTACATGCAGTCACTCCTTGGTTGCCATACATTGCTGCTACTGTTTCTCTGAGTGTGTCTTTACCGTTACTCCCATTACCTTTAAGCAGTAATGCACGTACTAAGCGTCCCTTGTACTGCCGCACTGTTGCCAAATCAAGCGACGCTGCAATGGTTCGCAGAAAAATCTCTTGTTGCGGCTTGTCTAATACTTCCAATAAGCGATCGCAGTTTGTGGCATCAGCATTTGGATTGTAAGTAACTATAGGTTTGTAGATGTAGTAAAGGTTTTGGGTATGAGCAATAAGTTTCCATTGAGGGATAGGCCCTTGCCACTCTATTTGTAATACCCCATTAGTACAGTTCAGTCCAGGCGGATTAAGTAGTTCAGGATTAACCCCAAAAAAATATTTGCCCCATTTCAATACTTCATCAACACTAGCTGGTCTAGCATAGGGGAAAGTTACTCCAATTTTTTTAGTCTCACCCACATAAGAATTACAAAAATCTGTAATTCTGCGACGTTCAGCTGATTCAGGGCTGTGTTCGTAATGAGTACCACTCCAGTAATAAAGTTTGTTATTGGCACAAATCCAAGATTTATCTCCATACAATAAATTTAGAGCTTGTTGGAGAAAGTTTAGATATGGGTTATCTAACTCGTTTAGGTTAGCTGAATCAACTAAATTAGGTATATCAAGCGAACTATTTTCCGTATTTTCTTGCTTCGATAAGACATTCTCTCCAAGTTGTTGGATAATTTTTTTGAAATCCATACCTTGTTCTATTCCTTGTTTCAGATAACTAACAATATCTCTTTAAACAAGAAATTAGGTATGGGATTTGGTAACAAAAGTCACTTTTATCGTCTATCTTTTTTATTGGGGACAAATCTTCATAAGTATAAATTTGAGATGAACTTTACTAAGTGGATGCCTAAGTCAGGAGGGTGACTTCCTGGCTTAGACACCCTCCTAGTGGTCAAATCAGCAGTTGTGCGCGGCATGACTGAGCGCCTGACCCGATTCATGGCAGACAAGATTTTACGCGATGCCTGCAAACACTTTTTAATTAGTTGTCTATACGTATCGATAAGTTACTTTAGACATTGAGTAAACTTGCCAAGGAATAGGCTTAGTTCCTGCGATCATGTCTGCGGAGACAGTTAAAATCTTGCCTCTTGTTCCCCATTCGTTTACGCCAACTTATCCAACACTTGTAATCACCCAATTACAAATGCTTCACACAGAGAAGCATCTCGGTTCCCTTGGTCGGTGGCCACAGTCACAATTCCATTCTTGGAGTCGTAGTTAATTATCTCACCTGCAAACTTGACATCGCCATTGAGCGATCGCACTTCTACAAGATTGCCAACATACATAGCAATATTGTCGCCTTCACTCTCAGCCTGCAAAAGCGAGATTGGCTCAGTCAAGAGTTCAATTTCATCGTCTTCTAATTTACCCGCACCACTTTCTAGTTCACCCGCACCAGTTCCGCAGGACTCCCCGCAGCAGTTTTCCTTATCCTGCAAGGGTTCCGCATCACCCGCACCAGTTGGGGGTACATATTCTTCTTTTTTCACTGGGATAGGAAGCAATTCAATTTTCATATCTTCCTCTTCTCCAATGTTTTCCTGTAAATCTGAAAAAGTGGTGCGGGTGGTGCGGAAGTCCTGATTTGGCGAGGTTTCTGGTGCGGGAAGTGGTGCGGAAGTGGTGCGGGTTGAGTCTATTGTGGTGCGGGTAGGGTCAATAATTCCAATGCCTTTCAGTACTGGAATGTTTCTTTTAGCAATGTCGCAGTACTTAGTTACCTTGACAGCTTTGGGGAAGAGTTGAGAGATGCGTGGGACTATTTGATTGATGCCCTTGACGTTTTTATCGCTGAGGCGCACTTGGTCGATCCATGTCCTTCGATTGTTGTCAGGGTCTATGGTGAGTGTGCCGTTATTTATATAGTGCTGTTCGAGCATCGACCATAAAGCCCGTGCGGTAATTTCACTATCAGGCACATAACCTATGTTTGCGCTTTCTATAAAATCAAAAAGGTGATTATTCTCTCTCTGAAGGTTGCGGAAAGCGTCGGTTGTGCATTCGTAATCGATACCTGACTCTATAAGGTTGTTGAGTGCTTTTAGCATTCTATTTAGGAATGCTGGGGCAACATGCGTTCTAATAAACTCTGGATCGTAGCGGAATCGGGGGTCGCCTTTTATCTCGCTTGGATTATTTGGCGAAGGATTATCTACAAAGGTTTTCCTGAATTCTAAAATTGCAATCCTATCTTTGATTGCTTGTATTACGCCTTGAAATGCGGGAGTCTCGTTTAAGTTGAAAATACCTATTGCGTTAGAAGAGAATTCTATATGGTCTTTCCCTTTCTGTTCGCAATGTAGTGTATCTCCAGTGACAAATAATTTTAAACTTTGAAGTCTATCAATCCTAGATGTTTGTGGGTTTTCAGAAGCCCAGTTAACTCGACTATATATAAGTGGGGCTAGTCCGAATTTTCTGCCTTCGTCATAAGATTGAAAGTCACCCAAAGAAACAGAAGTTAATCCGTTTTTCCCATAAATGGTTGATACACATTCGCGCAGAGCATCTTTACCATTAGAACCAAGACCAATTGCAAACATTGCTTTTACCTCTCTGCCTCTAAATTTTCTAACAGTTTGAAGGTCAAGGGATGCAGCAATATTTCTCAGAAATATTTCTTGTTGTGGCTTGTCTAAGCAAGCTAAAAGTTGCTCACAATATGTATCGTCAGCATTAGGATCATATTCAATTAACGGTTCATAAATGAAGTAGTCCTGGGGCGTATGCGGGTCTAATCTTATTGTAAAATCCCTGCCTGACCACTCAACCCTGACTATCCCATTAGTGCAATTTACGCCAGGAGGATTGATTAGTTCTGGGTCAATTTCTGTCCCCATTTTTACCCATTCCAAAACCTTTTTGACTGAACTGGGCGAAGCATAAGGACAAGTTTTTTTACCCTGCTCGTTCTCGACCACAAAAGAATTGCAAAAGTCGTAGATTCTTTTGCGTTCTGTGGAATCTGGAGAGTGTTTATAGTGGTTGCCAGTGTGGAAGTAAAGCTTATCAGCAGCACAAATCCAGTTCTTGTCTCCGTAGAGAGCTTGAAAAGCTTGCTGGGTAAAAGCTACAACCGGATTTTGGTCATCATCGCTATCAATGACGTTTACCTCTGCCAGTTGCGATCGCTGCGCTACGGCTGCGTGAATCTCCTGCTCTAGCCTGCGGATAAATTCTGGTGTTTCCATCTGCCCCAAGATTTCTTTGATGTCACTTGATTTATATGGTAAATCGGGGCAGATGTTGTGAGGGTTAATTCCAATAAATGCAATCCCCACCTCGGCTGCACAGTCCTGGCAGGTCTGGAGTTTCTTCAATCCAGTGTCATCGGGGTCATGCAGAAAAACGATTAATCCTATGCCTTCCTGTTTGGCGCGTTGGTATTCGGGTGTGATAGTCTTTTTATCCCATCCACTGCCTTGAAACGTAATTCCAGCAAGACCATGCGACCGACCAACTTCTACGCATCCCTCGCCTTCATGCTGGAGTAGTGCCGGGGTTCCTGCTACAGATTTAGCAGCAGCGATCGCTTCATCAAGGCGATATGCTCCCCAAGGTTTATCACCTTTTTTCATCTCCGGTGTGCCGTCTGGGAGGCGATGCCATTGCCGAAAACTCTTGTCGTAACCCTTCTCTTTACTGGCATCTACCCATTGATAGCGGTCGATCCATTGGGTTAAGGAGTATTGATAAGTCGTTTCCAATGCGTGACCAGGAATTCCCTTTCGCTTACTTCTTAACTTTTGAGGGTGGGGGATATCTGTTGCTGGCTCCGACAACATCACCAAACTTGAGTTAACTGGGATTGGTGCTGGTTTGGGCTTGATAGCCTTGGGGTTGGCTAGTTTTTTGTTTGGTGCTGCATTGAAATTAGTTTTTTGTCGCTCTGCCAGCACTTCATCCCAAGGTTTGATTGCTTCTCGGATGTCCTTTGATTCGCAGTGATTAAAGCACTTGTACTTCCCTGTTTCTGGGACAATGGATAAATTATGCCCACCACAAACGGGGCAGATGTATTTATTCTTCTCTTTGGCTGGCTCTAGCTGGTCTTGGAAGTTACGAATGTCGAATGAGGCGATCGGGGTAAATGTATCTGTCATGACTACAACCTATTAAAATGAGGGTTTGTAGCCTGTGCCAGAGCGAAAAAATTGCAAACTGAAGCCTTACAAAGCGAGAACCAATGTGGTAGCATTGGTTAAGTAAAAAGTTTAATATTTTTGTTTGGTTTGCTTTTCTCGCCTCTGGTACAGGCAATGAGGGGAGCAATCTTTTTTATATATAGATTGCTTAACTATTAGAGAGTAATACCTTTCGCTACAGCGTATTCGCGTATTGCGCGGCGGATTAACTGATTAACTCGCCTTGGGTAATATTTAACTTTTTAGCAATTTCTAAAACTCCCATCTCCCAATCGGGCAGACGGAAACTGGTTGTTTTATCCTTTAAAGTGGTTCTTGGTTTTGCCATTACTCTGAGTTTTTAAAGGTGCTTCAATCGATCAAAAGGTAGCATAATTGTTAATACAAATGCAGCTTTTGTTTGGCTTTATCCTTTTAAGTTCAAATTGAATATAGCATTATCTATAAGGGTTCGAGCCTGCAATTGTTATTAACTAAAGCTTTTAGGCTTTGGGAGCAAAATTTTAAAATAATTTGGTTTAACTCCTTAAGGAAATATAACTTTACAATAATCGTACCTTCTAGGCTATGTTTTCTAAAATACATCGGTAAGGATTCCTTTAACTTCAATTTGTTAGCCGATCGTCAAAAATAAAAGTCAAACTTGAGGCAACACACCCTGATCAGAAGGATTTGAGAAAATCAGCGTATCTAGAGGCAGATACCAGAACTACTGAGTTGACGCTGAGAAATTTTCATGCAAATTCACTGAAGTTCAGATGAATTTCTTTATCCTTCCGGGATATCAACCCCTAAGTCAGTTTCCAGTGCTTTCTCAATCCCTCTCAGAGTATCTATAGGCAGTTCTTGTATCTTTTCTTTTTCAATTCGATTCCAGTGAGGAACAGAAATTCCTGCTGCTGCCGCTAGTTCTGTCATAGATTTTGGAGATTTCTGTCTTAAGTCTTTTATTTTTTGTCCTAAACCTGGGTACTCCCTCCCGAACACTACTCGCATTTAACTTTAATCCCATAAGTATCTCTCCACAAGTATCAACTCTAGGGATATCTTTGCAAACCTTGTTTTCAGTATGTTGTGTTATACATCACAGTTTTGATTGTACAAGTATTACTTGACAAGTATGACGTACAATGTTAGATTATGGCAAGAATGAACTATGAAAGCTAATGAATCAACAAGAATCTAGTGGAAAAAATACCTACTTTTCAGGATTTAACTACTCGCGCAGCATTAGCTAAATTACTCAGCGT
>NZ_CP171146.1:0-47881 GCF_043099725.1 Nostoc sp. C110
TAAATATCCAAGCTATATATACTACAGTATAATACGCTTTAATCACCCTGTCGATAATCTCATACCAATTCGTACTTCAAGGCGCACTTTGTGTATCATTTAAGTTACGCCATGAAACAAATTATTGCGTTCTTGTGCTTTTTCAAGCATTTAAAAAAAACAGTTTTGTTGGCTTTTTGTCATATTTTTTTAAGACCAAATATCCAAGCTGGCGGATTGTTTTTTGTATCGTTGCCTCGAAAACTTCCGTTTATGGAAGATTCTAATGGACTGCCGACAACTTCCCATATAATACCTAATTTTGAAGAGTAAACCTTTTTGAAGTCAGGTTTTTCTTGGGTTAATGGTATGTCCATATATGCGTCATAGCCATTAAATGTTTCAGGATAGACACGCAGAAGTAAGGTAACTTGAGTAATTCTCTGTCCATTAGAAGTTTCAACTTCAACTTTTTCATTCCAGTAATCTTGCTCACCTGGATGGTGATTTGAAGACACCATTTCTCTTACTCCCTTACAATCTTTAATGTGTTAGTCTTTCAGAAACTTAACATATTCAATGTAAAAGTTTTTATGAGTAAATTTAATTTTCTATTTCTAATAGGCCAACAGAAACAGATGCAGCAGCTATCCCCGTTGAGCAATAACGAGCAGTAGATTTATATAGTTGCCTAAGTCAAGCAAGTGCAGCCGAAGCTGTAGCCTAAATTTGATATCACGTATTGATAGTAACGATTGATTAAGCGTGGGTATAGAAGCCAGTACAGACAGTTGGGCAAGCCGCTCACCACCTTATATAAGCCAGCTTTATCAATCACTGGGTGTAGAGAGTTTTTTGGCGGTTGAATGATAAGCCTGGCTTAACAGTAGTCAGTTTCGGGGTAGTTCTTCACGAAAGGATCAGGGTTTGGGAGAATGGTTAGTGTCCATATTTCACCGCACAAACGGGACAGTAGCCCAGAGACAAATGAAGACCACGCCGCCAAAACGTAAACCAAACAAGCATTACAGGTCTAGAGAATACCTTACACCAAGTGAGGTGCGATCGCTGCTGAATGCGGCACTATCTCGTCCCAGTCGGTATGGAGAGAGGGATTTTCTGCTGATGCTGATGATGTTTCGCCACGGGTTGAGGGTGGGGGAGGCAGTGGGAGAGAAATACGGCTTAAGGTGGGATGCGGTGATGTGGGGGGAAGGTCAGATTTTTATCACTAGGGAAAAGGGCAGTGACTCTGGGGTGCATCCTTTAAGAGAAGATGAGCTGGTACATCTCAAGAAACTCCGAGAACAATTCCCTGAGAGTAAATATATTTTCGTTTCTGAGCGGGGTGAGGTGATGAAGACCGATGCGGTGCGAAAACTGATTGGGCGAGTGGCGGCAGAGGCAGGGCTGGATATTAAGGTTCACTGTCACATGATGCGTCACGCTTGCGGCTATTTTTTAGTGAATCGGGGCTATAACACCAGGGAAATTCAAGATTTTTTAGGGCATCGGGATATTAAACATACTGAAAAATATACCAAGCTGAATGCTCAACGTTTTATGAATTTTGATTGGGGTGATTTGTAAAATTTTGACTCAAAGAGTGATTCATCGACTTCAACCTACAACTTCATCAGCGCTATAGCTTAAGTGGGTGCTAAAAGTGGGAAGATAGAGTATACAATTTAAACCTTTTCAACGTATACGGGTAATATAATAGAATATAGTTAACCCAAATAAAAACCCTCACTTGTTACCAGCAAGTAAGGGAATATGCAAAAATCAAGTTCTAGAAATGAACGCCTTGTAAGATTACATAGGCGTTTATTTTGTACCAGGTATAAAGTAACCTACAACCGCGCCAATAGTGAATGGAGCCATATTTAAGAATGCTTGACGACTAGCACCGTCTACAAATGACAATCCTAGAAGTCCTAACAAGCAAATTAAAGCTAAAAAAACTAAAGACGCATCACGGAAGGTAGGTTTAGTTTTGAAAACCATAGGTTTTTGACCTAGATACTACAACCCCCATAGTAATATAAAATTTTTTACAACCTTATTTTAAGGCTTGTAGTAAATATACAAGTAAATAGATACTTAATTTGTAGTATATTACAGCACAAAACAAGAAATATACGCTGTAATAAATATCAACACTTTTAGATGGACAATATATAACATACATATATTAATTAACCGTTCAAACAACTGTAGGTAAAGAGTTAAGACTTAATAATTTAGTATTAATTATTTATTTTATTAAGTTATTGTCCAAAGTAAAATAGGTTTATTTATCTGTATAAACTAGTACATACATAAAAATCTTAAGGAAAATCTAATTTATAAATATTAATACAATCTTCATATAATTATTGCAAAATTATAGATTCAATAAAGTCAAACCTTTTTCATATTAATCTGGAATCGTAATTACCAACCCGTAAATAACATAATATTTAGACCCTAGTCATTGCTGGCTAGGGTTTTGAATTGTATGCGTCTCTAGTTAGCGAAAACTAGCTAGAAACGTTTTCTATTTGAGCAAATACCCCAAATACCCAGCTAGAAATAGCTTGGAATATTCAAGTAATACAGTTTGAGCTTGGGTATCTACCACACTACGCATAGCTAACACCACAAAAACCACAGCAAACATTACAAACAGAATCGTTTCTTTGTTCATAAGACCTTGTTTTAAAGTACTTCTAAAAAAATACTTATAGTACTTTAGAATGGTGGCTCAAATCATACCAGCTAAACATAGAAGACTAAGATACTAATGGCTACCCTAGTCGTAGTGGCTAGGGTTATTATTTATCCATTCAATCATCAAGCTATTAAGCTGTTAATAACGATTAAAAGGTGAAAAATAAAAAGTGTCGGCAAAAAAAGTGAAAAAAAAAGGCTGAAAGGCTTACTGTATAAGGGCTAAATAGGGACACCGATTTTTAACGTTTTTTTTGTTCAAATTGGTGTCCTTGTTTTTCAAGTTAAATAAGGACACGAATAGTTATATATAGAAGGGGTAATGGTGTCCCGTGTCCACAGCGCGAAAATGCCAAAAATCACAAGTAGACCCAACCGCCCAAGATAAAACGTATGCGGCGATCGCCGCCAAGTAAAACCCCAGGTCGGCATCATAGGAGTTAGCACACACAGCTTTAGACGTACTGGGTTAACCCAGATGAGCAATGCTGGAATTCCCTTGAGAATTATCCAGGAGATATCAGGGCATAGGAATTTGGAACAGTTGCAGCGTTACTTGGAAGTGACTGATGAACAGGTGTTAGGGGCGGCGGCGGCGTTGTCTATGTTGTCGCCTGTGGCTATTAATGGCTTAGAGCTAGACACAGATAGAAAACTTGAAATTGACGCACATTATCCCTATTAGGGATTTAGGTTAATTGCAATCTTCGTTGACCGGGGATAGTAATAGCTGGTCTAAAAGTTTCAATCCCTAATAGGGATTTAGATTAATTGCAGTTATGCACACTAGTAAGCGCCAAAAGACGTTTACTGTTTCAATCCCTAATAGGGATTTTGGTTAATTGCAATGTAAACAAGCGTTACTTGCTATCACTAAATCAACCGTTTCAATCCCTAATAGGGATTTAGGTTAATTGCAATCATTAGCTAACTTCGATATTGACTCTGACAGTTGGAAGTTTCAATCCCTAATAGGGATTTAGGTTAATTGCAATGGCTTGTGCTTGAAAGCTTTGCTGTATTTGGTTTTCAAGGTTCAATAGTGCGAATGCAAAAATCATAACATAGGGGTTTGTCATTTGGCTAGATGTAAATTGCTGAAAGGCATTTTACATAAAGTGCTGACAAGATGATTGTGGGCGTGGATGTCGGGATTTGATAGTTAAACGACATCTCTACAAAGGCTGAACACACAAGGAGTTGAGTTATTTAGCGACTTGCAAAAAGGATACAATCTCTCTTTGTTTGGTGTGTGTGCATAAAGTTGATATCACAAGATTGATAGATTATTTGTTAGAAAAATCACCTAAGAAATAAATGTTATTAAATTGATATTTTGCTTGTTGAATACGAATTTTAGCTAGTTCATAAGCTTGGTTTCTAATATAGTCTAAATAGACTTTTTTAGCATCCATACCTGAAATACATCTAAAGTTTTTATCTGCCGACGCAATTTTCATTGCTTCAACTGAACCCTCAATTGTATTACCTTTTAATAAATGATAATAAAAAGTTTGATAAGCTATTAAACCCTCGTTAAATCCTAATTCATTGTCATTTCCTATTAAAATACCAAAATTTTCTCCTTCATGAAGATGCATAGCCATTTGACATCCCGAAAAACCATAACAACTACACATACAAATAATTAAATCACTTTGCATTGTTTTTATTAATACAAATAGTTTTTCTCTCAACTCTGCCCAAGTTATAAATTCCTCATTAGAAAACTGTATACAGTGTTCATTACCATGCATACTAAAGTGAAGAATAGGAAATGCTTCTTTGTTCAAGATAGTCTCATAAAGGTTTAAGGTAATTGCTTTAATGAATTCACTTTTACTATTTACAGAAATATATTCATAATTAATATCCAAAAAATTTAGAGATTGTGATAACACCTGACCTAAAGCCAGATTGTTACGATTTCTAATATCTTCTGGTCGTAATGATTCAATGATATAAACGAAAAGTTGCATTTCTAATTGTCTCCTTAACAAGAAAATCAAAAAATAATAAACGGAAATGAGATTATCTCGGCATCTTTCTAAATGCACCGGCAGTAAGGCATTCAACCCTGATTAACCCAACTCGCGATCGCTTCAGGGGTGGGAAAGCAGAAGATCATGACATCCCAGTGACGAAGAAGGCAGCAAAAAATTAGCACTTACCCACTAGTGTAAATTTCTAACGCTCTCAAGTGAGCAACTGGATCAGGAGCTAATGTTCCCTACAGCTATAAATTGCCGTCATCTACTTTCATTTCAAGCATTTGTAAGCCTTGTCTTGTGAAATAATCAGTAAGTGCTGTGGTGTAATTTTCAGAAGGCTGAATATCGACAATCCTCAAAAGTTCTTTTCCAGATTTTGAGAGTGCGACTCCATGTAGATTAAATACTTGATCTTTTGGTCGTTCAGCTACTGGAAGCCAAACATAATACTTATTCTGATACAGAAGAGGCAATCCTACCTGATAACTACCGTCTATAATCCCACCTGCAATGGATATTTTGTAATCAAAATATGAATTATAGTCAGAAATTATCAGATTATGTTCCTGCAAAATGTTTAGTTGGTCAAAGCTAAGACCATAATCCCGAAGCGCGTTTGATGCTGCATTGCGACCAAGGGATGGGACACGAGCATCTAAATAGCTATCACGAACCTTCAAACATACACATAGGGAACAAAGCTTTAGGAAGAGAGCGGCAACAGCCCTATCAAGCTCTCCCAATAGATTGACAGTTTTAATTGAAAACGAAGAAGGCTTTTGAATCTCTCCAGCCAAGATACGACCGAACAGAAGCTGCATTTCTTCGGTACTTTTCTGACTAGCTTGTTTTTCAAAGTTGTTCAACCAGTCCTCATTGATCACAGGAACTTCTGTTGCAGCATCGGGCTTTAACTTAAGAAGTGCCTCTTGTTGAATCTGGCCAGCTGCTATTTCAGAAATTTTGTTAAGGTTCACCTGCTCACGTATAATCTTCTGACCATATTTTTTTACCGCAACACGGGCAAATTCTGGATCAACATCCATTTGCGTGGCGATCTGGTCAGCGCCTGTATTGATAATCTTCAGCCGTCCTTGGGTTTCGGCACGCTTTTCCGCAGAGATCCCTTCAAAATAAGCAACCGGGATATCAATAGCTGCGGTACAAAGCTGTGCAAATGCTTTGAAAGCGTTTCTTTTAATTGGAGCAGGAATCGATGAACCTGTTATCAAATCAGTGACAGCATCTTGAGCAATTTCTATTAATCCTCGATTTGAATCTTCTTGTTCCATCGTAGTCAGACTTTTTAGCAATATAGTACATGATTAAAAACATATTTTGGCACAAGTGATTCTGCGTGTTGACGGCTATCAGGTTATTTCTGGCGTGATAGCCAGAAATAATAAATAGTTAAACGACATCTCTTTGAAAGCGCCTACTGTCGAGCTTGTAGGTTTAGATCAACTAATTTCTATTTCCTGATCTACCAGTCAAAGCTTACGTGTCATGGCTGTATGAGTCAGATAATCTAGATTAAAGAATAAATAATCAAGAATATAGAATATATTATGTATAATATTTGCCACATAAGCAAACTGAGTCAAATGTAAACGTGACCCAAAAACTGGCTGTCTTCAACATGAAAGGAGGGGTGGCGAAATCGACCACCGCTTACAACTTAGCTGTGGGTCTGGTCAAGTTTAAAAAGCAGCGGGTATTAGTTATTGATATCGACCCACAAGGAAACGCTAGTGCTGCACTAGGGATTCCGATCTGGCAGCTGGAATTTCAGCTAAAAGATGTGTTGCAGCACAAGGTTCCGCTAGCACAGGTACTGGTGACAACTGCTAGTGGTGTAGATGTAATACCATCTAACATCTTGCTGGCAGAAGAAGAAATTCCAATATCTGGTCGTCCAGGCAGAGAACTGCTACTCAAAAAAGCGATCGCTCCAATATTAGATAAATATAATTTTGTGCTGATAGATTGTCCGCCTAACGTGGGTGTGTTTGCCATCAACGCACTGATGGCCAGCGATGGGGTAATCATCCCAGTAGACATGAGCTATTTGGGATTGTTGGGCGTTCAAGGAATTGAACACGCACTGACTTTGGTTAGAGATCAGCTAGATCATCCCATTGCGATAGCAGGTGTGCTGGCAACTCGGTATGACCGCAGGAACAATCTTAGTAAAGAAGTTTTGGATGCCCTAACTGAGCATTTTGGCTCAAAGATGTTTAAAACGGTGATTCCTGAGACGGTGAAAATCCGAGAAGCGCCTTCTCACGGACAATCTATTTTTGAATACGACCCAAACGGTGTAGGTGCTTCTTCTTATCGGGAATTAGTTAATGAGGTTTATAAATGGCAGTAAATAAAAATAAGTCGCGTTCAGTTCTGGGTGCTAATCCTTTAGCAAAAGGGGTTTTTAACAAGACTGAGGTTGAAACTGAGCCACCTGAAGAAATAATCAAGAATCAAGAATCTAGATTCTTGATTAAAGGTGATAGAGAGGCAGTGAATCTGCGCCTGCCTCTCGAACTGAACGACTGGCTGAATGAACTACTAAAAAAAGGCAAGCGTCAACATGGTGCTAAAGTGCCGAAGGAAGTTTGGGTGCAAGCTGCCCTGGAGTTATTCAAAGTCATGCCCGTGAACTGGGAGGAAATTGATTCAGAAGACAGCTTACGCGCAGTTCTATTGAATCTAGAATCTAGAATAAATAATCTAGAATAAATAATCTAGTGTTTACAAGCTTTGGCAATGAGAAAACGCTTACTAACCCAAGTTGCGGGTTATTACCTTTCAGGGCAGTAGCAGTAAGATATGCTAGAGCAAAAGCAACGGGGGCAAGGTTTTACCCGATAATCTCACGTTGAGCCGACAAACTCGTGATCGCTGCTTCTATTTCTGAACCAGCTACAAATTTTCTTTATTTAAAACTTCAGTTTCATTACTACTCGCACATTTCTACATATAAAACCGGTAATGAAACTCTAGCGGGTCATTTTTACCTACATACTTCAGGATTTGTCCCACCTGCCTCGCTGCTCGAATGGTAATAGGTTCTCCTCGGTCAAACTGCGTATTATTCCAGTTCATCTTAGTCAGTGCCAAAATCTCCTGTGCCAGCGCTTTCGGCGTTTCTTCAACACTTTCACACCGAAACTTTAAGGGGCGTGGCACATACATCCCTGGATAAGTGGAGAAAAAATCGACACTACCCCGCGTATATAAAACGTGAGTACAATCATCCAAACTCAGTAGTGTTCCTCGCAGAGGAGGATACTTTCCGTAACGGAATAGTCTAGTTCCTCCTGTTTGATCAAAGCTGATAAACTCTGCTGTATCAATGCTATGTTTATCCAACGCATCCTGAAATCCTTCAAACTCCTCTGGGATAAATCGAGAAGTTTTATGCAGTACAACTCTTGCGGGTAAGTTACGATGTTCTCGGCGATACTTCGCCAAGGCATTAGAAAGTAAGTCTGATGCGTCTGATGCTGGAAGGTAAGGTTGGCGGTCATCTTTTGATAATTCAGCTTGCCCTCCACGCAAAATGACTCCTTCTCCCCGCTCGTTGAAAATTTGGGCGGTACTGGTTAGTATTTTTGATCGGTCAAGTGTTTTATAGAAGCTAATACCCACGTAGCAGGTGGTCAAATCTCGTGAATCTCTGACCAGTCGCCAGGGTGTTCCCAAAGCTTTGTAATATAAAGCAGTATAGAAATTCCAAGCACGGGTTGCCTCGTCCTGGATTGTCTGAGCTTTCTGTTTATGCTTGTTTTTACTTATCTTTGACTTCTTTTTGGCGTTATAGGTTGAGGGTAAGATAATTTGTGTTGGCTTTCTTAATGCCATTGCTTTTGCTTTAAATAAATCATGAAAATCTAACTCTACTTCTTTTTGATTATTTTTATTACCAGAAGTCGGTTGATTATTACTGTCAGTATTTTCTTCATCTCTAGACATTTTTTCTAATAACAATTCTGGCAATGCACATATTAAAACATCTGGACTAGTTTTTTCATCGATATATCGTAACTCCTCAATAAAAAAATTGACTGTTTCACTAATAAGTGTATTTACATCTTTAATCTGAAGAAGTTTGTCAATATCTTTATTAGATATAGTGACATTCCGTCTAGAATCCACGCTGATAGCGGCTGGTAAATTGTTTTCTTCTCCAAAGCCTGGGAATTCTGGAAAAAGGTATGGTTGCTTACTGTTCTTTGCCTCAATCCCCTGCCTGCATTTTTCGAGCCATATTCCTAAACCCTCGACTGTTTCGGATGAACCAACAAGCCCTAATTTGATATCCTTTGGGGCAGATGCACTGTCATGGTCAAGTGGTTTATAGTGCATCATCCCAAAGCGAATATCGATATGTCGCCCACCATTGCCAAACTCTAGTTCTGGTTCTTGTAAAAATTCAATCTTCATTATTTATTTGAAATAGAGGTAAATCGTTTAAAGATTCTTCTAACAATGCGGTAGTTTCATCGTCTTCATTACTTAACCAAATCAAATCGTCAATACCAACCTCAATATCAAATTCTTCAAGCTGGTCAAAAAAATGTAAAAATGGGTAATTTTGAATAAATAAATCACCTTGAGTAGGGGTAATCAAATATTCTGCCCACATTATAAGTTGACCAAATACCGCAGGATTCTTTTCAAGGCGTTTTATTCCTGAAAGATGCTCTTTCTCAAACTTATCTCTGGTGTAACCGTCCCTTGTAAAAAAGTATGTTGGTGTGATTTCCAGAAACCAGTCTGAACCGACACGTATAAACTGTCCTTCAAAAGCAGAATGTCGATAGTATGCTATTTCTTGGGAATTTTTCTTGAAGTAGGGCTGAAAAACATCTCGATGTGTTTTTTTGGAGAGACTTCGATAATAATATTGACGTGCTGATAAGTCGTTAGTAGGTTTGAAATAGTAGCACTTTTTCTTTTGGTCAAACGATAAGTCTCCTTTGACCTTCTCGCGCAGCACCTTGTTAAGTAACCACACAAATTCCTGCTGACGTTCCAGCCGATTTGATAGTGACCATTCGTCTACGTCATGCTGCTCAACAGTTCCCAAATCGCAGATTTCTGTCCAAGGAGCTTGGCGCAAATCATGGAAACTAAGTATGAAATTTTCTTTCAACAACCACTCCTGCCCAAAATTTCGACCTACTTTTTGAAGCGCTGAATAAGCTTTAGATTCATCCTCTGTAAAGGTGTAAGCAGTGTAGAGATGTTCCGCAAGTTGAGAGACTCGCAGCAGATTGGAGTACAATTTTTCTAACTTTGGTCGTGGTGCAAGGTAAAGCCCTGAGTTTTGGGGAACAGCCAGTTTTATCAGCGTATCTCTGGCGTTGACATTAAAACGATTTAAACGCTTATCGAATGTAACCTTTTTGGATTGCCGTCGCTTTGCATCGCAGAAGTAATCCTTAACAGCAACCCAAAAAGCTTCCCTAGTTGAGGTTTTGACAACAATCAGAATAACTGGGGCGTTGCCTTGTAGCCAGTAGTCAATATCTCTTTCCTCACATCGATACTCAAAGCTGTTTTCATTTTCTGCTTGAAGAAGAGCCTTTTGAGTAGCTTTACTTTGAACTTGAATGATACAGTTTGTGACCTCGCCTGTCTGGAAATCACGGATTTCAATAATGCCGTCAATACCTGCTTCCACACCTCCAGTTGGATACCAGAGGAATCCCATTTCCAGGACGACATCTTCAATAATATTGATGCCTTGCTGTCCGATTATGTCAGATTGACCGATTTTCTTCCTGGCCACTTGGCTATTTTGAAATAGGCAACAACTAATACATAGGTACTATATCATAACCAAAAAAATTGCGTGAGCAAAGTATCTTATTTTATTTTTAGTAAGTGTATTATTGTAAGAAATATAAAATTTTAGCGTAGAAATAGCATTTTATTTTTACTAGTCTGTAGATAAATCATCGCCTAACTAGAATACTAGTCAATGCTATCTAAGGTCTAACTCAAGCCGCTCCAAACTTTTTCCCTACAGTTTCATTAAAAGAGCGCACGATGGAGATGATTTGGTCGGCATCGTCAGCCTCAAAGACTCCATCTAGACCTTCATAATGCAAATCAGTGAATGGTGGTTCATAGAGTAGCCCTGCATCCATGACACCGTTTTGGGTTAGGTAATCAATGATAGTTTCCACGAAGCGGATTTGATTGGCGTTGAAAGTGCTGCCCTCCAGGTATTGAGCGAAGGCTTGCTTGGCTGTGTTTCGATCTAACCCCACGAGTTCGCGGATGAACAGCTTGAGGCTGAGATTTTTTCCATAGACTGACTCGAAACGCTCCCGGCTTTCAATCGCTGCTGCACCAAAGAGCATTGACTCCAAAGATGTTAAATCAGCATCGGTCAAGGGAACATTGCGTTTGAGCTTTGCGATCGCTATGTGGTTTGACTGTTCTCGAATGTATGCCTCAACTTTCTTGCGATACTGGTAAGGGCTGAAACCAGTTTGTAGGATAGGGATATTAACCTCTGTTACCTCTCCTAGCACATCCTGAAAGTCTGTGTAGACAATGCGCTGTTCTTGAGGGTCAATGAATTTAATTAAATCCCGGATTTGACGGCGCATTTGGTCAATCATCCCTGGTGTGACATCTGACCACCATGCTTCTGTCTGGATGTCTGCTATGAGCGCGAGTTTTACCTTGACCATTGGGATAGTCTGCTTTTCTTCTAGGCGGTGCAGCAAATCCCGTACTTGGTCGCGGAGTTTGATAAAGTCTGGGGAATTTTTTATAATCGCCAGTTGCAGTTTGACACAAAGCAGGTCAAAGCGTTTAGCGAGATGATTTTCCTGTGGTAGACCATTGGGAAGTTTGGCTAAGGATTCAGCAATGTCATCGATGTCTGTTTCATTTAATTGATGCCAACGCTGGCGATCTGAAAACTCCTCTACCTGTTGCAGGTGACGGCGAACTAAAAAGTTATCTCGCGCCATCGTCGCCACATGCTGATGCAGGTCATCCAGCAGCGTACCCCGCAGTTCGGCAAGTTCCGGGTTGCTGGTTTCTTGTTGGCGTAGTAACTCACTCAACTCTAGGCGAGTTCTGACCAAGTAGGTAGTCAGGGTTTCGGGGGGTTTGGTATCAGCTTCGGCGATTTGCTGGTTGAAAAAATCGAAGTTACTGCACAGGTCAAAGACCAAAAACTCGGTCTTGTCGTCACCCACGCCGAACAGATTCGGGCAGAGGCGAGTTCCGCGTCCAATCATTTGGTTGAACTTGACCCGTGAGTACACAGGTTTGAAGAAAACAAGATTGACCACTTCGGGAACATCTACCCCTGTGTCCAGCATATCTACAGAAACGGCAATGGTCGGTTCCTTGTTGACTGTGGAAAAGTCATCTAATAGGTTCTGGGCATAGGAATTGTGGCTGTCAATCACCTGGGCAAACTTCCCTTGATAGTGGGGATAGTTGGTATTGAAGCGTTTAACAATGAACTCAGCGTGGTTGTGGTTACGGGCGAAGATGATGGTTTTGCCCAGGCGATCTCCTCCATCCACTTTTAACCCCCGTTCCATGACTAACTCTAATGCCTGATCTACTGTGTTGATATTAAATAGCCACTGATTCAGGGCGGCGGCGTTTACTTGGTCAGGAATAGCCCCTGTCTCTTCGTCTCTAAATCGCTCCTCATATTCCTGCTGTTCTTCGGGGGAGAGGTCTGCATATCTAATACCCCTGCGGAGGAATCTAAAAGGCACTTCCACACCTCTAGCGGGGACGAGGTAGCCGTCACTGATGGCATCTGAGAGTTCGTAAGCAAAAGAAGGGACTCCAGGCTCTAGATCAAAGATACGGTAGGTGTCGCGGTATACTTCGTCGCGGGGGGTGGCGGTTAGTCCCACTAACAGGCCATCAAAATATTCAAATATGGCGCGGTACTTTTTGTAAATTGAGCGGTGAGCTTCATCTACGATGACCAAATCAAAATGACCCGGCCCGAAAATTCTTTGACTTCCATCACTGCGGTCGATGCGGTTAAGCATTGTAGGATAGGTGGAAAGCACCACATTGGCGCTATGTGTGTCGCCGCCTTTTGTTATATCTACAGCTGTGGCTGTGGGGAGGTGGGACTTAAAAACGCGCAGAGCTTGAGTAAGGAGAGCGTTACGGTCGGCGAGGAACAGCACCCGCTTCACCCAATTAGCCCGCATCAACAGATCAACAAGTGCGATCGCTGTCCGAGTTTTTCCTGTACCAGTGGCCATCACCAGCAGAGCCTTACGTCCTTTTTGTTCATCAAAGGTTTCGGTAATGCGGCGAATGGCTTCCCTTTGGTAGCTGCGCTCAACAATGCTGGGGGTGATTTGCACCAAATGCAGACGCTTGCGGTGGGTGCGTCCAAAAATTAGGCGCTCTAGCTCGTCTTTTTTCAAAAAGCCTTGGATTTCGCGGGGTGGATAATTCAGGTCGTCCCAAATCCAATAGTCGTAGCCGTTGGTGTAGAAGATGACGGGGCGCTGACCAAAGCGATTTTCTAGGCAATCAGCATAGAGTTTGGCTTGGTGTTTTCCAGTTTCAGGGCTTTTACGGGTGCGTTTGGCTTCCACCAGAGCCAGGGGTTTGCCATCATCGCCCCAAAGCACATAGTCCACCCGTCCTGCTCCTGTATCGTTGGGCATTCCCTGAACTTGGTACTCAGTCCATCCCGCTTGGTCGATGTTCCACCCGGCTTCTTTGAGTAGCACGTCAATTAAATAGTGGCGGGTTTCTTCTTCGTTGTAATTATGGTTGTCGGGGACTGCTGCATTCTGCTGTTTCAGCGCTGCAATTTCTGCTTGCAGAACTGCCAGTTCTTGCTCTGTTTGCTGTTGTCGAGCTTCGGCTATACGGTGCATCTCGTCAGCTTGGGAAAGTTGCGCTTCTAGGGTTTGCAACTGTTGCAGAGAAAGGTCAGGGCCGCTGGTGGCAGTAGGATGGGGGATAAGATTGCGGTCAAAGTTAACGGTCGGGTGATTTTTAGCGTCCGAGGAGTAGGAACGGGAGAGCCAGTACAGGAAATGGAACAGTTCTTCAACTAAATGCAGTGCGTCCTTTTCCTTGATGGGGGTGGATTCGTGGACGGCGATGTTACCTATTTTGTGGATGGTGCGGATTTTGGGGAACAGTCCCGGTTTTAGGTTGTCTTGAAAGGTTTGCTCGTGGATGAGGGCGCTGAGTTTGGTGTCGTAGGGAATTTGCAGGTAGGGTTCATGATCATAAAGCCAAAGAACCGCTTGCTCTAGGGTGAAGCGTGTATAGAAGCAGCTGGCACGGGGGGCAGTATAAACTAGGGTTTCGGTGTGGGTGGCGTGTTTAAACAGTTCAGGGTAACGGTCGCCCAGAAAATCAAAGTTGGATGCCATAAATCCCCACTCACTCCCACTAATTACCACTAATGCTTTATCTTATAGTGTAAACTGTTGCCAAGTGGCTCAGTGTATTACTCATGATAATTAGGGAACACCAAAGAATAAATTATCCAATTTATCTTTCCCATGTAACGATAATTGTGGTGATGAAATGGGGTGTAAATTGTGAGTTTTGACAACGTTTGTAAGGTTTTAGCTGAAAAATACCCAACAGAATTTGTGAGTTGGTTACTGGCTGAAGCACCAACAAAAGTTAAGGTACTGAAGACCGAATTGAGTTTAGAGCCAATCCGTGCAGATTCTGTGACTTTTCTGCAAACAGCCAATCGAATTTTACACATCGAATTTCAAACCCGTACCATCTCAAATCCTCCGCTTCCATTCAGGATGCTGGATTATTCAGTGAGGTTAATACGTCAATATAATGTCTCTGTCACCCAGGTAGTAATTTTTTTGCAAGAAACAAATAACGAAATTGCTTTTACCGAAGAATATGTTTCGGAGACAACAACTCACCGTTATCGAGTCCTGCGGATGTGGGAACAAGAATCAGCACTATTTCTTAATAACCCTGCATTATTACCTTTAGCACCATTAACCCAAACAACTTCACCGCAAAGGTTGTTATCGCAGGTTGCCCAGAGTGTTGCTAGAATTCCTGATAGGAATACTAGGCAGGATATTGCGGCTTACGCAGAGATTTTAGCTGGTTTGAAGTTTGAAAAGGAATTGATTCGTCAATTTTTAAGGGAGGATGTAATGCAAGAGTCGGTAATTTATCAGGATATTTTACAAAAGGGACAACAACAGGGACAACAACTTGAAGCTTTTCGGTTTTTAATGCGTCAATTAAATCGGCGTTTTGGTGAGATAGATGCATCGATAATTGAGCGGATTCGAGGATTGTCTACTGAACAATTGGAAGTACTGGGTGAGGAATTTATGGATTTTTCTGTAATATCTGATTTGGTAACTTTATTAGAACAGCAGGAAAATAGTTAAAATTTTAACCACAAGCTCAGGAATTGATTCGTCAATTTTTAAGCGAGGATGTGATGCAAGAGTCGGTAATTTATCAGGATATTTTACAGAAGGGAAAGCAACAATAAGCTCTTACTTTTTGTATGTTTTTACTTGAGGAACGATTTGGTAATATTGAGTCCTCAATTATTGAGCAAGTCGAAGTTTTGAAGAAGGAACAGCTAGAAGCTTTAGGTAGGGCGCTTTTGATAATTTCATCAATAGCTGATTTACTAATTTGGCTAAAGCAACAGGAAAGTCAGTCTTGAAATTCGGAACTTCACGCTTTAAGCTTCATTATTTAAAATTGATTCTAGGATTTCCGGCGTTAATCCTCGCTCTTGTGCTTCAAGGCTAATTTTATCCATCGTGTTTCTCAAGCGTGCAATGGCTTCTTGTCTGCTCATTGTAAATTGAGACTGCATAATTGCTGCAATTTTAAGTTGCAATTGTTCTCGCTCTTCTTCAGAGGCATTGCGGTATGCTTCCGCTATCTCTGAGGAAACTTTGATGGTAATTTCTTCTTTAGTAATCATGGCTTGTTCGCTTCCATAATTTCTCATCTTTCATCATGTTACTTCCTCGGCTCAAAGTTCCCCCCGGAAGGCTCTTTGGAGCAAGGAGTTAAATAAATCTTCGTCCCTAGTCAATGCAGTTGTTTGATTAGTCAATGCAAACTGATAACACAACCAGAAAGCATTGAAGTGTTGCTGTTTCTCCATTGGTGGAAGTGGCACTTGAAAGGAACAAACCTGATTTAGGTTAAGCCCTGGCTTAGTCTGCCCATATTGCATACTGGCAATCTGCCGCTGTCCACCAGATGGTGTTGAAAGAAAAAATGACAGGTATTGAGGTGAAATGGTCTGTCTGGGGCGAAGAATTGATACATGTTGTGAGATGTAAGCAGTTCCAAACCCCTTGGGTACAGGAGCTACTCTTCCGATACGTGAACCTGTCATAGTAAGCAGGACATCACCATCTTCAACACGGGCACGTTTAGCTTCTGAATTGTTCGGCGCATTCACGAACACAGCATCAGAATCTGAGATAAAATTCATTCTGACATCAAGCGAGCGAATGAAACGCTCCCCGTTATCAGAATAGTACTTTGCCCATCCACGGGGGCCACTTGTCACAAACGAAAGATGGTTTCCGAGGTCTACCACCTTCCACCCCTTTGGATTTGTAGCGGGGTCGCCGAATATTTCCAGGAAAGCTGATCGCAGTAATTCTTCAGTAAGGGCGATCGCTTCCTGACGTTTCCGACGAACAGCATCAGCCTTATCAAGAATGACAGCAATGCGGTGCTGTTCTTCCAGGGGAGGAATTCTTAGCCCTAAATTTTGTAAGTTCCTACGGGAGATACGTTGTCTAGTTGTACCAGATAGGTATGGTATCAGTTGATGTTGAAATGGAGGGCTATTCAAAACCCACATCAGCCATTTATTGTAAATTAGATTTTGGTCAGGTCGGATAATGCACACGTCAACCACAGTAACACAAGGTCGAGTATCGCCAGGAAATATACACGCTCGACCAATGGGATCAGGCATACGTGCAACAAGAATATCTCCCGGTTCAAGGAAAGTGCAGTTTAGCTCTGCGGATTTTTCTAAAGTCAAAAACCTGCTAGAACGATTTAAGAATTCACCTACTCCAATATCAGCGAGTTGTGTGAGACGAACATCTCCATTTGGATCTTGGTCTTTGGATTCTACCCAGTCCCCATCAATGAAGAGACCATCTTTACCAACAACATCACTGAGTTTGGATACTTGCCAAGTGGACTGTTTCATCCGAGCAACTCCTCCAAGGTATCCAAATCCGCCCGAATCTCATCTTCTAAATCTCGCAGCTTCTGCAAAATCACTTTGGGCGGCTCATACTTCACTTCCTTATACTCAATTTCTTTATAGCGGTTAATCGAAAGGTCATAACCATTGCCTTTTATCTCTTCCTTCGACACAAAGAAAGCCTTACCTGTGCGATCTGTATCCTGCTCAGGATTTCGCGCTTTCCACCGCTGCAACAAATCAGGGATATCGTTCTCTTCCACAGGTTGACGCTTATCATCCAGCGATAAACCATCCGCCTCCATGTCGTAAAACCAAACGTAATCCGTCCCCCCTGCACCCGTCTTGGTAAAAATCAGCACCGCCGTAGACACCCCAGCATAGGGCTTAAACACCCCGGAAGGCATGGAAATCACTCCATCCAGTTTATGCTCCTCGACTAACACCTCCCGCATCTTTTTATGTGCCGTCGAGGAACCAAACAGCACCCCATCCGGCTCAATCACCGCCGCCCGTCCGCCAATTTTCAACAGACGCAAAAACAGGGCGATGAACAGGAGTTCAGTTTTAGTCGTTGAAATAACTTTAGTCAGATCCTTCGCAATGGTAGATTTCTCCAGCGATCCCTTAAACGGCGGATTTGCCAAAATCAACGTAAACGCCTCAGTAATACCTGCATGGTCTTCTGAAAGTGAATCTCGCGCCTCAATTTTGGGGTTTTCAATACCGTGTAACATTAAATTCATGCTACCTATGCGTAACATTGTCCCGTCAAAGTCAAAGCCGTGGAACATCTCTTGATTGAAGTGTTCCCAGTTCCCCGGCGCATTTAAGACGAGGTTGCGATCGCTATCCTTCAACTCGCGCAGATACTCAGCCGCCGCCACCAAAAAGCCCGCTGTGCCACAAGCTGGATCGCAGATAATTTCCCTTGGCCCCGGTGCCATCAGATCCACCATCATTTTAATGATGTGCCGGGGTGTGCGAAACTGGCCATTCGTACCTGCTGTGGTCAGCTTGGAGAGCATATACTCATACAAATCGCCCTTGGTATCCCGGTCTTCCATTGGGATTTGGTCAATTTGTCCCACCACATTTGACAGCAGTGCTGGGTTAGCAATCAAAAAAACAGCATCTTTCATGTGGCGAACATAGGCACTCTCTGCCGCAGTTGCCCCCAGAGTCTTGATGAACGGGAAAGCCTCATCCCGCACAATCCGCAACATCTCTTCAGAATCGGTGAGGTTTTTGAAGTAAGACCAGCGGCAACGCTGCTGATACGCCGAGAAAGTCGGGTTACTAACGGGTCTATCTAGCCTTTGGGCTTTCTTTTCCTTCCCTAACTCCAGGTCATCCAAGCGCTTGATGAACAACAGGTAAGAGATTTGCTCGATTACTGAAAGGGGATTACTAATCCCGTTATTCCAAAAAGTTGTCCAAAGGCGATCTACCTTTGACTTCATCTCACCTGTGATCATCCATTTAACTCCAGAGGGAAGCGCTCTGTGTACTTCCACAACAGCGCTGTATACAAAGACTCAATGTGTTAGTTAATCCTACACTATAGAATCAATAGCTTATGCTTAAATCAGTTTCTGTAATTTTTGTGCTTCAAACTTTTGCAATTACTGGGTAGGTCGAAAGTACAATAGCCTCGCCCCATCCACTTCTAGCTGTTCCTGCGGGGTGTGGCCACGATCAACATGAAATCATCGACTAAAACCCCTTGAGCGTTGCTTTTGCTCCAGTTCCTCTTGCTGCTGTTCAATAAGAATCTCATTCCAAGTCAGTCCACTAGGTACAATTCTTTTAACCTGGGGTAGCATTTCCTGAACAACCTGGGCGGCTCGATTTCCTTGATCATCATTATTAAATGCCACCCCAATTCTGCTGATATTTTTGAGGAATTCTACTGGCAAGTTATTCGGGTCATCCACTGCCATGTACATTGTTCTAACTGGTGGTTGCCCCTTGTGTTCATTCCTGTCAATCTCTGCCATTGTCAACGCATCAATGGGAGAGTCACACAAGAATACTCTCTCGATTTTATCGTCTGCCTCTCCACCCAATTTGAAATGAAACCAACCTTTTGAGCGATCGCTGTTTTCGGGGTACTCGAAAGCGCGATTGTCTTGGCGGTGCGTATCCCAAACAAGTGCGCCTGACTTTTCACCGTTTAAATCCCGCTTGATAAAGACAACATTTTCCTGTTGATCTATATAAGCTAACCCCTGGCGTTGTAAGGGTTGCACAAGGAAATTGGTTATACCGCGTTGCTGAGTTAGATAATTTTGCAACACTGGGCGTACACTTTCATCCTCTGGTGGTGGCGTGAACTGGGGTGAACTCTGTTTTTGCTTTCTATTGGATACCAGTTGATTGCTAGCGATTAGAACTAATGCTTTAGCTTCATCAGTAGTCCATCCGGCTGGACTTGCAAAGATAATTTCTTCAGCATCTTGGACTGGCTTATTATCTAATAATGCCCTGATAGCGATTTCTTTATCTCGGTCAGTCACTAATAAGTTTTGCAAGTCGGCACTGTAATACTGATATAACTCGGCTGAAAGATTATCTTTTAGCTTTGGTTCATCTGTGGTTATAGTTGGAGTTTGATTAAGAGCAATTGCATCTACTGTTTTTTGCGATCTATGAAGTTGCTCCAAATAAACAATCGCTGCTTCCAGGTCGTCGAATATGGTTCTTCCGGCTGATAGCTGCTGCTGATTTTGAGAAAGTTGTTGTGTTAATTCTAATACTGTTTCAGTTAAGGCTGACTCGACAGTTGATTGCTCAATATAATCAAAGATTGATAAAATAGCTTTCTTCTCTGCATGGGATTGCAACTCAGCCGTCAATGCTTCATCAAAGTCATTGAATGTAGTTTTATCAAGAAATAGTTGCTCTTTGTATTGAGACAGTTGCTCTGTTAATCCTAATACTGCTTGGCTTAAAGCTGACTCGATAGTTGATTGCTCAATATAATCAAAGATTGATAAAATAGCTCTCTTATCTGCATGAGATTGTAACTCAGCCGTCAATGCTGTTTCAAAGTCATTGAATGTAGTTTTCGCTTCAACTAGTTGTTGATGATATTGAGAAACTTGCTCTGTTAACCCTAATACTGCTTGGCTTAAAGCAGACTCGATAGCTGATTGCTCAATATAATCAAAGATTGATGAAATGGCTTTCTTCTCTGCATGGGATTGTAACTCAGCCGTCAATGCTTCATCAAAGTCATTGAATGTAGTTTTAGCTCCAAGGAGTTGCTGCCGATATTGAGAAACTTGCTCTGTTAACCCTAATACTGCTTGGCTTAAAGCTGACTCGATAGTTGATTGCTCAATATAATCAAAGATTGATAAAATGGCTTTCTGATCTGCATGGGATTGTAACTCAGCCGTCAATGCTGTTTCAAAGTCATTGAATGTAGTTTTAGCTTCAAGGAGTTGCTCTTTGTATTGAGAAATTTGCTCTGTTAATCCTAATACTGCTTGGCTTAAAGCTGACTCGATAGTTGATTGCTCAATATAATCAAAGATTGATAAAATAGCTCTCTTATCTGCATGAGATTGTAACTCAGCCGTCAATGCTGTTTCAAAGTCATTGAATGTAGTTTTAGCTTCAACTAGTTGCTGATGATATTGAGAAACTTGCTCTGTTAACCCTAATACTGCTTGGCTTAAAGCAGACTCGATAGCTGATTGCTCAATATAATCAAAGATTGATGAAATGGCTTTCTTCTCTGCATGGGATTGTAACTCAGCCGTCAATGCTTCATCAAAGTCATTGAATGTAGTTTTAGCTCCAAGGAGTTGCTGCCGATATTGAGAAACTTGCTCTGTTAACCCTAATACTGCTTGGCTTAAAGCTGACTCGATAGTTGATTGCTCAATATAATCAAAGATTGATAAAATGGCTTTCTGATCTGCATGGGATTGTAACTCAGCCGTCAATGCTGTTTCAAAGTCATTGAATGTAGTTTTAGCTTCAAGGAGTTGCTCTTTGTATTGAGAAATTTGCTCTGTTAATCCTAATACTGCTTGGCTTAAAGCTGACTCGATAGTTGATTGCTCAATATAATCAAAGATTGATAAAATAGCTCTCTTATCTGCATGAGATTGTAACTCAGCCGTCAATGCTGTTTCAAAGTCATTGAATGTAGTTTTAGCTTCAACTAGTTGCTGATGATATTGAGAAACTTGCTGTGTTAATCCTAATACTGCTTGGCTTAAAGCTGACTCGATAGCTGATTGCTCAATATAATCAAAGATTGATAAAATGGCTTTCTTCTCTGCATGGGATTGCAACTCAGTCGTCAACGCTGTTTCAAAGTCATTGAATGTAGTTTTAGCTCCAAGGAGTTGCTGCCGATATTGAGATAGTTGCTCTGTTAATCCTAATACTGTTTCAGTTAAAGCTGACTCGATAGCTGATTGCTCAATATAATCAGAGATTGACAAAATTGCTTTCTGATCTGCGTGGGATTGCAACTCAGTCGTCAACGCTGTTTCAAAGTCATTGAATGCAGTTTTAGCTCGAAAGAGTTGTTGCCGATAAATAGATAGTTGTTCTGTTAATTGTGGCAACGTTTCAGCCAAGGCATCATCAACTACTGACTGTTTAATAAAGTCAGAGATTGCATCCACTGCTCTTTGTGATGATAGTCGTTGCTCTTCATTAACAATCGCGGCTCCCAGGTCGTCAAATGCGGTTTTTCCTGCTTCTTGCTGCTGCTGATACGCGGACAGTTGTTCTGTTAATTGTGGTAAAGTTTCAACCAAGGCATCATCAACTACTGACTGTTCAATAAAGTTAGAGATTGCATCCACTGCTCTTTGTGATGACAGTTGTTGCTCTTCATCAACAATCGCGGTTTCCAGGTCGTCAAATGTGGTTTTATTATTAGCTAGCTGCTGCTGATACGCAGACAGTTGTTCTGTTAATTGTGGTAACGTTTCAGCCAAGGCATCATCAACTACTGACTGTTCAATAAAGTCAACGATTGTATTTATGAATCTTTGGCTCTCCACTGCTTGCTCTTTAGGATTCTTCAACAGATTCTCAATAAGCTCATCATCCCGTTGGGGCTGGTAGTCAATCCCCTTATGTTTTTGTAAACCTGGGAATGTATAGGCAGGCCCCAAAGATGTGCCGCTAAATTTCTGGTCATTCCATGAGTACGAAATGCCCTTACTTTTACCGTTGCGCGTTAATCCGTGACGAACTTCTACGCCTTGTAATTGCAACCGCTCAACCAGTTGGGGCATAGTTAGTTTGTCTATTGTGGCGCGGTCGATTAATTCCTGGAGTTGTTGCTTAATGGGGCGCTCTTGTGGTGTCGGGCGCTCACCGTTGATATATTCTTCATGTTCTCTTTCTAGCCGTTTTTGTTGTCCAATACTGGGATTACGCGATAATTTCTCATGACTGCTCTGGGTTTGTTGTAAGCCGTAATCTCGTTCTAGCTGCCGGATAATGGTTTCGCTGCGCTTGTAATCCCAGCTATCATGTACAATTTTCCCGTTATCTAAACGGATACGGCTAGCGCAAATATGGATGTGGTCGTGTTCTGTGTTGCTGTGTCTGTAGACTACGTACTGGTTACTGTCAAATCCCATCTCTTCGAGATAGCGGTTAGCAAGTTCGTTCCAGGTTGGTTCGTCTAGTCGCTCGTTGTCTGGTAGTGATAATGATGCGTGGTACACTACACGGTCAGCTTCTGGGTTTAGTTGACGAGAGATTTTAAATTCTCTGGCTAGGGCACGGGCGTTATTGCCGCCCATGTTGCCACCAATGAGTTTGGCATCTTTCTGAGACTCCAAATAATTCAGCAGTCCGCGAAACCCTCGCCCTTTAGTCTGGTTGCCAATCATCTGTTTCCTCGTCCGATTCTTCGATGAAGGTATTGGCTATTTCCTGTTGGCAGTGTCGTAGCAGTTCTAAGAGTTCTTGTAGAAGTTCTGGTGATGCTGGCGGTGGCAACTGCATTTTAATGGCGGTATTGGTGGCTTTAGCCAGTTGGTTGATGTTGTTGCCGATGCGCGACAGTTCCAGGTATGTGTCAAGAGTAACTCTGCCCAGTCGCGGCGGTGGTTGTGGGATTGGTCGCAGTAACATACATCGTCTTGTCAATTCTCCCAAGCTCAAGCCGGTGTCTTCTGCTTTAGAGCGAATCATTTCATATTCAATTGGGCTGAATCGCGCTTGCAACATTTTGGTGCGGACAAGTGACTGAGAAGAAGCTTTGGGCATAAGTAAAACTTGAGTTGATGCAGTTTTTGAGGGGGTTTCCAAAGGCGGGACACTTCCCCCTTTGGCAAGCCTGCCGAGTCGAGCGTAGCGACGACAGCACGCAGTGCTAGGCATGGCTTGCTCCTAACCAGTCTTTGGGGGAGGCAGAAGGACTAGGGGAACTACCCACTAGGGGGAAAAATGCGTAATCTGCGGCTACCACCACGATGATATTACTAACGAGTTGACGTAAATTACAGTGTGGCTAATTTTTACTGATGACTGTGTGATTTTTTTTGATTAACTGTTCGTGAGTTATCTTACACGTTCTTAGTAATCACTGTTCAATCAGTTACGTTAATATCTGTTGCTGTCTCTTAACTATTTGTTGCATTGATAATTACCTGTCTTTAGATAGATGCTCTCTGTTAAAGTAAAGTTTTAAACATAAACATTAGTTTGATTTTTACTCTTGTGGCTAAAGACAATATTCCTAAGTCAAAGATTCCAGAGGCTCTTGATGCTCTACGCGCTTTGGGTGCTAAGGAATTAGATGATATCCCAGCACGAGCAGCTATAAAAAAGATGCGCCGTCAAATTGAACGGGTACTTCGCCTTGGCTATAGCTACGAGGAAGTGTCTAAAACTTTAGCCCCTTTAGATATCAACATCAGCCCTGAACGTATCCGTTATTTACTTAACGATATTCGTAGGTCTACACGCAAAAAGTCAGTCGCTCCTCCAAGTCTTGAGAATACCAGTACACAAGTTATTGATGAGCCGGCTTTAGAGGAGAATTCGGCTTCGGAGCAAAGTAGTAGTCAGTCTGTTCAAAAATCAGAACCAGAATCAAAACCAGAATCAAAACCAGCTTCATCAAAATCAACAACTACTAAAACTCCTAAAACGGCTAAAAAGACCTCTGATGCTAAGGCTCTAGAGAATCAAAATTCCTCTCGCCTTGCTTTTGTGCCTGAAATAATAAACGACGAGGATTTGTAGATGGTAGTAAAACCTAAACAATCGGATGACCAAGTTCAGGACGAAAAGGCGAATGAACAGCCAAAAACTCTTGGGCGCTTAGTATTGGTGACTGGAGATAAGGGCGGTACTGGTAAAAGTGTGGTGGCTAGAATCCTACTCGACATTTACCGCCATAGAAATATTAACTGCATCGCTTATGAGTGTGACCAGTCTAATCCTCAGCTTTATCGTCATTACAACAAAGTTGCTCCTGGGGTGCAAACGCTCAAACTTAATCAGCGCGGTGGTGCTGATGCTTTGCAGGATGATTTGAAACGTTTATCGCCTCAAGTTTCTCTGGTGGATCTGCCTGCTGGTGCTGCTGAGTATTTTGAGTCAGTCGCTAAGGATATTTTTTTATTTCAGAATGCCCAGCGTTTGGGTTATCGCATCACTATGGTGTCGGTGCTGGGTCGAGTCAAAGATAGTCTGTTGCAGTTAAAACGTCTGATGGATTTCTGCGGCGACAAAGTTGATTATGTAATTGTGAAAAATCTCTACTGGGGTGACGAACACAAGTTCACTCGCTACAACAATTCTAAGGTGAAGCAGGCTGTAGAAGCGTTGGGGGCGATTGAACTGTTATTGCCTGAGTTATATGACGATATTTTTGACCTCGTTGACTCCAAGGATCTTACCTTCCGGGAAGCTCTAGAGCATGAGGATTTTAGTTTGAGTAATCAATCGAGAGTTTATGGCTGGATTGATGCGGTTGAGACTGAGTTTTCTAAAGCGGCTGTACAGTTGGGGTTAGAGTAATGGCTGTAAGTAATGGTAATGGCAATGGTGCAGTATCTCATTTAGATAGGTTGCTGTCAGAAAAACCACCGGAGTTTCAAGCGAAAGTCTTACGGTTTGCGCTAGATTCTGGGATGAAACAAGATGACCCAGCATTTCGGTTAGTGCAGTACATCGGTTATTTGGCGCAACTGACAGAAACGGCTCCAAATGATTGGAAGTTGTTGTTTGAAAATTTACAAGATGAGCTAAACCAATGGAGTCAACTGACGGCGGAGCAATTGAAGATTCAAGCCGACCACACGGAGAACATCAAAAATCTAGCGACCAGCTGCAATCAGCTAGGGACAGCCTTGAGCGCATTAAATCTAACGTCTCAGCAACAACTCAAGCAATTAACGAGCTTAACCAAACTCTCCGAGAATTTGAGCAATACCTCCCCAAGGCAACCAGAGACATTGAGCCAACCGTTGCAAGAACAATTGAAAGAGATTCAGACAGGAATATCTCTATTGAACCAAAAAGACACGGAATCGGTCGTTAAAGGTTGGACTAGAGCTATTAGAATATGGCTTTTCTCTCCGATCTCATTTTTTATTCTGTTTTGGTTTTATTCGCACCTGACCCCAATCCCTACTCCGATTGAAACTACCGAGTCTCTACAGAAGATTTTGCAGAATACTGATTGGAGTAATGCCAAGCTGCAACGGGTTGAGAAACGTTTGGGGACTGATCCAAATCAGAGACGACGGCGGTAACAATTTGCTGTTGCAAAGCCGATTTAAAACAGCTAGGTCTGCATTACACATTTGAGCCATTATGTCGTTCTAAAGATTTTAATAAAACAACAATGATGCTTTTGACCTAGTTAGCGCATTGCTATTTAAAGATAAGCAGGACTTGTTTGTAACTAGAATAAAAAGTAAAAGTAATTTCAAAGCTTTCAACCAATTACCTATCTCATGTGATGAATAAAATAATGACCACAAGTGTTATTAGTGCATCATAATGGAGTCCAGCCGAGATACATAACAATTGGAACAATTTGTAAAATTATATTAATTAGATTTACTAAAGTCTTTATATAAGGTTGTTTTAGCCTTAACCATAAGTGTTAACTTTCGTTTAGAACATTACAAAAAAAAGCTCATCAATGGGCAAAATTTAGGAACTGAATAGCGTGAATATTTGGTTTTATTGTGCAATAATTTGAATGTATTTTTACCATTTTTGAGCCAGTTACTAAACCAATAAAGTAAGTCTTACAATATTTGTTTACAGCATGTCCTAATTTCCACGTATTTGGCTGGGCCCCATAATGAATTTAGATATCGATGATCGCAAACAACTAATTACCTTGCTTAAGGATCTACCAGAGTTAGCAACAGAGCGTTCGCGCCTACAAATCCTGGAATTGTCTGGTCTAAAGCAGTTGGCACCCATGATGGATCTGTCGGGTGCTTCCTTTGTAGCAGTCAATGAAATTGTTAGCTATCTATCAAAGTATGGGCGTTTAACCCATAATCATGAGGCAGTAGGGCTATTTCTCAACACTGTCAAGAGCTTTGTAGGGATTAAGCAGCAAGAATTCCTTGATCGGTTGCTAACAAAGTATGACATGATGACACCGATCGCCGCACTTCCTGATATTGATCAGTGGAAAGGCGGAGAAACGACAACAGATATTTTAGAAAAGATTATTGGCGAGAATACGCTACGCCCTATTGCCTTTTTACAAAGAGGACTAGAGGTAGCGCGATCGGTTGCTTATATTGGAGTCCAGTCTGGTTATGAGCGTTGGTCAGGGACAGGCTTTTTAGTGGCTGAAGATTTATTGCTCACGAATAATCATGTTTTGCCGAGTTCAGATTTATTATTAAATCCCATATTTCGCTTTAACTACGAAGATGATTTTCGGGGACATTCTCAACCTAGTCAAGAATATCACGCAAAGTTTAGTGGACTGTTCCATACCAGTCAGGATTTAGACTTTACCTTGGTTCAACTTGATGGGGAACCTGGGCAGAAATGGGGATGGTTGCCTTTATTATCAAGAAATATCAAGCGCAAAGAGCGAGTGAACATCATTCAGCATCCAGCAGGACGACCCAAAGAAATTTCCCTCCAAAACAATTTTGTTGAGTATGTTGGAGGCAATGTAGTGCAATATGTAACCTCCACACTGAATGGTTCTTCTGGATCGCCAGTATTTAACGATGGATGGGAAGTTGTTGCCCTTCATCATGCGGGCGGTACTATCCCTGAACCGACAACCCAGAGACGTTATTTTAGGAACGAAGGTATACTAGTAGAGAGGATTTTGGCGGATTTGCCCTCAGAGATTAGAGAATTGGTGAATTTAGCTGCCAATTAAATATTCAAAGTATCAACCCCAGTGACTAGGAAGCCTTTACGATGCCCCTGAAATCGGAACTGTTGAAGTTTTTGTCGCGAATACCCAATACAGAAATAGTTCCGCAGCGTAAAGCATTATTAGCTACGTTGGGGTTTGATCGTCTAGAGAGCCAAATCAGCTACGAGGGAATTAATACTGTATTTTTTAATGGATTAATCGAACAGTTGCGTTCTGAAGGACAGGCAAATCTGGTTTCTTTTTTAAGAAATCTAGTTGAGAGTGGTTGGATAGGGTTTTACGACAGACGTAGCCTTACTGCTCTTGCGGACAATGTTCAAGCGCTAACAACTGAGAAATGGGAGCAAGAGTTTTGGGGAGTTTCCAATACAAAAGCCTCATCACACATTACCTTTGTGCTGCCACAGTTGGATGTGTCTACCTTTACCGGGCGCGAGGAACAACTCCAGCAACTAGAAGCCCTATTGCTAAATCCCCAAGGTTCTAAGGTCTGTAGTATTGTAGGACTTTCTGGTGGAGGTGGCATTGGCAAGTCTGCTTTAGCCTGTCACTTTGCAACGATTCATCGAGACAAGTTCCCCGACGGGGTAATTGGGTTACGAGTAGATGGCAAAGACGTAGATACTATTGCCCGTGAGTTTGTGAGACTTTGTGGAAAAGAACTAGATTCGGAAGACGATCGGGATGCAGCGACTCTGATGCAAGAGGTGTTTGCTTATCGTCAAATGTTGCTGATATTTGACAATGCGGTTGATGCAAGCATTAAGAAATTGCGCCCCGGAGGTAGTCGTTGTGCGGTCATCATTACCACTCGAAATCGTACTCTACCCAGTTCGCTAGACATTTCGGATGAAGGAGCGATCGACCTTAATACCCTACCTAAAGAAGATTCTCTGAAATTACTGAAGAAAATCTTAGGGGATGAGAGGGTTGATACAGAATTAGCAGCGGCTTATGAAATTATCCAGTTGGTAGGAAACCTGCCCCTGGCTTTACAAATTGTAGGTGCAGCATTGCGAGGACGACCCCGAAGCCTTGCAGACTATGCCGCTTCACTACAACAGGAAAAGACTCGTATTACTCGCCTCAGAATTCGGGGAGATGATGATCTAAATGTCGAGGCTTCTCTCAACTTAAGTTTAGAACTCTTAAGTAAAGAGGAAAAGGATTTCTTTGCTTGCTTGAGTGTGTGTGCAGAAGAGGGTTTCGCACGACGGACAACAATGGCGACCGGAGGCTGTGAAGATGAGTGGGAAGCTGATGATTATTTGGATAGGTTGTATGAATTGTCACTCTTGAATTATAAAGAAACTGGAGAAAATCGCTTTGTGTTGCATCCGCTGGTGCGCGTGTATGCAGAGAGGTTAGCAAAAGAACGTCATGTGCTGTCCGTAGCACAAGAACGTCATGCCAAATTTTTTGTGGAATGGGTACAGTCTGACGATTTAAAGAATGCAAATGTTGTTGCTGAAGTTGCCGCCAATTTAGATGATGTGATTTTGGCTGCTGAGTGGTTACAGGCTCATGAAACTGACACGACACAGAGCAAAATGGAATCTTATCAATTTGCTTTAAAGCTACAGCGATTATTTGAGAAGTATAGCTACTGGCAAAAGGCAATCACCCTGATGGCACAGTTTCAGTCTTGGGCAGAGCAATTTGAAGATTGGAATGCAGTAGTTAAATATAAAACGCATGAGGCTCGCTATTGGTCTTTTGCAGAAGAATTCGAACGAGCCGAAGAAATTTTGAAATTTTCACAGGCGAATTTACAAAAGATTGAGGATCTAAATACTCAGAAGAGACGCGAAGCTAAAGTGCTGAATGTATTGGGTGGTGTGTTTCAGAAACAAGGTAAGACAGAAGCAGCTATTCAAGCTTTTAGAGATGAAATTCTGATTGAAGAAGAAATTGGAGATGATCGATCATTAGGCATTGTCTGCAATCGTTTAGGCAAATTATTGCAGTCCCAAGACAAACTAGAGGAAGCGCAGCAGGCTTTTGAACGAGAAATTGAAATTTCCAAAGCCCTTAAAGATCAATCCATACTTGCTGGTGGGCTAAAGAGTTTAGGTGAACTTCTTCTACAACAAGGCAATGTAGAAGAAGCTAAACAGGTATGGGAGAGGGCAATCTTTATTATTAAGGATTCAGGGGAGCCTGTGAGAGCTGCATCTACTGCAATGACTTTAGGAGGAAAACTGCACAAGGGAGGAAATTTAAGTGAAGCCTTGCACATTTTCCTACTTGCAGCAGACCTTCATGAAAACATTGAAAGTGAAGGTTTAGTCTTTACTCTAAGAAGATTGGCTAGAGTTTTTTACAAAAAAGAGAATTTTGAAGAAGCATTACGGGCGATATACGCAGCAATTAAAATTTGTTCGGATGCTGACAATCAAGAACAACTCGCAATTACAAATAATTTTTTAGGGAAAATTTTACAGGCACAAGGTAATTTAGAGGAAGCACAGTACGCATTTGGAAGACAAATTGCAATTGCCAGAGCGCTCGGTAATAAATCATCTCGCATTATAGGATGGTCTTGTTTGGAAAGCCTATTTCAACAACAAGATAGTATAGGAAAAGCAGAACAGGCTCTTGAACGACAAATCAAAATTGCTGAAGCCCTTAATGACCAATTATCTCTTGCCATTTGGTTCAACCACTTGGGGCTACTGCTTAAAAAACAAGGCAAACTGGACAAGGCGCAGCAAGCATTTAAACGACAAATTGAAATTGCTGAAGCCCTTGGGGATCAATCTCAGCTTGTTCCTGGGCTGACGAGTTTAGGTGAACTCCTTTTACAACAAGGCAACATAGAAGAAACTAAACAGGTATGGGAGCGGGCAATCTTTATTATTAAGGATTCAGGAGAGCCTGTGAGAGCTGCATCTACTGTGATGACTTTAGGAGGAAAACTGCACAAGGGAGGAAACTTAAGCGAAGCCTTGCACATTTTCCTACTTGCAGCAGACCTTCATGAAAATATTGAAAGTGAAAGTTTAGTCTTTACTCTAAGAAGATTGGCTAGAGTTCTTTACAAAAAAGAGAATTTTGAAGAAGCATTACGGGCGATATACGCAACGATAAAAATTTGTTCGGAGGCTGACAATCAAGAACAACTCGCAACTACAAATAATTTTTTAGGGGAAATTCTACAAGTACAAGGTAATTTTGAAGAAGCACAGCAAGCTTTTAAACGACAAATTGAAATTGCTAAAGCTATCAATGACCAACGTCAACTTGCTATTGGGTTGCAATCTTTATTTGGACTACTGCTACAACAAAGAAAGGAGGAAGAGGCGCAACAGATACTGGAACAAGCAATTTCTGTTGTTAAGAGTTTAGGAAACTCTCAAGCATCTGTAATCACTTTAGTGACTCTAGGAGGATTACTATACCAGAATAAAAAATTTAGTGAAGCTTTACGAATCTTTTTGTTAGCAATAGATAACCATGCAAGTATTGAGAGTGATACTTTGATATCTTCCTTCAGAGCTTTGGCTAGAGATTTCTATGACCAGAAAAAATTTGAAGAAGCATTACAGGCGACACGTTCAGCGATTAAAATTTGTTTTGAAACTGGTGATCAGAAGCAGCTTGCTATTGCAAATCATCGTTTAGGAAAGATACTACAAGCTCAAGGAAAACTAGAAGAAGCACAGAAAGCTTTTGAACAAGAAATCCTGCTTAACAAAGCCCTTAATAACCAATTATCTCTTACTATTGCATTAGACTGCTTAGGAGAATTGCTTCAGCAGCAAGGTAAATTAGACGAAGCACAACAGACATTTGAAAGAGAAATTGAGATTACCAAAGCACTCAACAGCAAATCATCCCAACATGCGCGGGCATTATATAATTTGGGTAAAATTCTGAAGTCAAAAAGAGACTTTAAAAAAGCTGAGATACTTTTTAAACAGAGCATAGAGATTTTTGAAAATGAAAAGGATTTATCTAATTCTTTAAAAGTTACAAATATCCTTGTTAGTGTCTTAGAAAGACAGGTAAAGTGGGATGATGTTGAGAAAAATCTACGCAAGAGTTATGATCTAGCAGTCAAGCTTAAGGATAAAAAACGGCAAGCTATCATTGCTAGCAGATTAGGTAAATTATTAGTTAGTCAAAAAGACAAGGGAAATTTTGAGCTTTCACAAATGTACTTTCGTCAAAGTATCAAGTTAGGAGAAGAACTTGATGAGCAGCAACATCTTGCCAAGGTACATACAGCAATGGGACAAGCATTCTTAGCTCACGAAGTTTTTGATCAGGCTGTTGAGGAATTATCTAAAGGCTTTGAAATTAATGAAAGCTTATCCAATATTTGTGGTTTAAGAATTGTCATTCCTAACCTAATTTATGCTTTATGTAAGTTAGGAAGACGAGAAGAAGCATTGGAGTATTGCGATCGGGCACTGATAATTGACCAAAATTCAGCAAATTTCCTGCGATTACGTGACAAAATTTAGGCAGCGCTTTTTGGGTTAGCACCTTTTGTAAGAGTCTGAGTTGAGGTCATCATGCAAAAACTGTAACCAGTCAGGCTATAGATTCGGCAATCTTTTCCTTTAAATCACAGTGATTTTGAAGTATGTCGTGACCGTTTGGACAAAATACGGTTCAAGTCACAATTAGGATTCTGTACAAAAAGTAAGAAATTATTTATGTACAACCACGCAACAGCGATACGACTCTTCGGCTCTCAAAAGGCTTTGAGATTCAGATTTTCATATTCAAAGTAAGAGATAGCAACACGAGTGTTGCAGAATCGGTATGGTTCAAGCGATCATTCAACTAACTCCAGTCTCATTCCCTCATTCCCTGGCACAAAGCATTCCCAGATTCTTAAGCTGGCTTCAATATTTTCTAGTTTGACGATCGCTTTGAGCAAGCCCTGTTCATAGACAAACCTAGTTACAATCCCCTCTAAACCATGCCGCTTGCTACCAGGGCAGTGAACCCGCACCCTTGCACCTTTGGTAATTTCTGGTGTACTTAAATTATTTTCTACCCGTTCATCGGTGGTTAATACTGTATCAACAGCTTCAACTGGAATACGGGAAATTGAATCATCCGGTGGCGGAATTTCAGTCTTATCTATGACATAGCCTTGTCCGTAATCTGCATACAAAACGCTATTGTCAGTACTGACAATCAGTGATTGGCAGTGGCTATCACTGACATTAACTTCCTCGCTAAAAAGAGCTTTAGACATCGGTTTTTCTTCATTGTCAGTGTTGTCAGTGGTTGTAAAGGGTTTTTCACCGGATTCAATTTTTGATGCCACAAATCTTACAGAGCGACCTTTACGTACAATTTCTCCATAACCCATTTGTTCCAGTTTGAGAAATAAATCATGAGTGTAGGCACTGGGTTCTCTACCTGCGGCCTTGGCTCGTGACTTGATGCTATCCAGTGGCCGATAAATGTCACGGACAGAAACGCCGTCTGATGTTTGAGAAGCACGGTCATAAATTTGCAACAGAATTGAGCTAATTTCATCACTATTGCTCACTTTCTCTTGCAAAACGTGAAAAGCACTGCGATAGTATTGGGCAAGCTTGACAGCGCGTTCTAGGGTGTCTTTTTGGAGCGTTGTAATATCTCGGCTATTGGGTGAGTAAAAACACTCAATCAGGTGCAGATTCAACGCAATTCTCAAAACCTGGGTTGTTAGTTTCGACATCCAATTACGGATGGCGGCGTGTGTCGTTTGTTCTATTTGGTCGCCAATTACCTCGACTAGCTTTTTGTAATATGCTTTAGCCTGGGGACTGATTTTGACGTTGATTTCTGGTAATTGCTCTAGCCACTTGTAAAGTAGGGGCAAGCGATCGCTAAGTTGACAAAAGCCTTCTATGTATCGCTGTTTACGACGCTGGGGAACTGCAAACAACATTCTCGCTTGCAACCCGTTATTGTCATCAGCGTCCTTGAAGATTTTGCGAAATACACCGGGTTGAATACCACCCGTCACAGAAACGGCTGTACGTTCTGCAAAATAACTGTCAGTTAAAGATGTCCGATCTACACAAAGGGCGGCTGCATCCCAAAGTTTTAACAAAATCTGCAAGCTTTCATCCTCACCCTTGGAGAATTGCCCCAAGGAATTAAACAGCCCCGCTATTTCATCTCTTGCCCACAGCGCCCCATTGTCGGCGTTTTCAGCAGAGCGCTTTAACACAGCTTGAATGGTTGCGACTTCAAACAGATATTTCCTTAAAGCGGGTGGTTCTGGCTCATCCCCTTCACCGCCCCCTTTCTCCCACTGTTTTAGCGCCCGTTTGTAATCATTATCAGCATCTTTGTAGCGCTGCATAGCTTCCGCTTGCATTTTACGCAATGGGGCTACAACCAAGCTGTCTGCGCGGCTTTTTCCGCCACCAGACTCTAAAACTGTCACAGTCCACAGTACAGAGGGGATTTTATGAGATTGCATATCCAGATTAATTGTCGTGCCTGCTAAGGAGGCAACAGCGCTGATTAAGGGCTGCCAGATTACAACAGGATCAACATTCAAAACGTCCGCGTCATGGGTTAAATCACGGGCTAAAGGGGCGGGTAAGATAGCATCCCAGTCAATTTTATTATTTCGCCACTCGATGAGCGACTTGAGCCGCATTTCATCTTCTGGCAGAACCTCATCCAGTTTGACACGCTCCCTAGCAACAATGCGGTCAAAAAGCTTTTGGTTAATTCCTAATTCCGTACAGAGTAAGTCTAATTTAAAACTCTCTTCTACATCATCAAAATTAGAGGCTAAGATGCCACTGACAACACTGACAATAGACTGAGAATCTTGCCTAGCAATCCTTTCTATTGTCAGTGGTGGCACTGACAATAAGCTATTGTCAGTACTGACAATAGACTTTTGTACGGTTAACCGTTTTTGGCTATGTGTCCCTTTTTGCTTGTTTAACCAAGCGGTGTAGCATCCTTGTAGCTTTTCGTCATCCAATGATGGTTGTTTGGCGTGTGCGTCCGCGTTTTTCCACCAGCCCTCAGATTCACCACGAACATCGGAGCCAAGGGGTGGGGTGCAATGATAGCAGAACTGGTCATAAAGGGCGCGTGGGTCGCCGTCGTAGTCAATACCCAATTCTTGGAGGCGACGGGCAGTAGCGATTAAATTAAGGCTGAGTTTTTGTGCTGAGTCGTTGCGTCCACCGTCACCAGTGCCATGCTCTACTAAATTTCTGTCCTCACGTCCTAGAAATATGGATAAATTTGGGCGAGTGCTGACTGTAGTTTGCACTGGCTTAGTTTGGGGCTGTGGAACTTGCACGGGCTGTTGCTGATTCAGCATCAACTCAATCACCCAGTTTGGACAGTTTGCAACTTCAACATCTTGCGGCGATCGCACCCAATGATAACTACCAGTTTGGGGGTGTACTGATGGCGGTAGTACGCTTTGCAGCCCATTCCAGCGAAATTCTAGTAACTGTTCTTTACCGTCATCGCCCTTAACTCCAGTTTTGAGCTTGACAGTTTTTACTAGTTGCCAGTAATCCTGTGTTACAAAGTAAAGTAATTGTCTACGCCCAGCTTTGCCAGAGCTAAAAATTACTGTGTCGGGTAAGTCGCCATCAGAAAGCTTTTGTAGTAGTGCCTCTGCTGCGTGACCATCGGCATCAATGGCTAAAATTCCGCCTGATACAACTCCAGTGCGGATGCCGTAACCAAAGGCTCTCTCTGATTGCAGTTCTTTAATCAGCGTTTGCCTATTTAGTGCTGTTTCTTGTTGCCAGTTCTCACGATAAGGGCGCTTATTGTCTGTAACAGGGGTCAAGACCCAATTACCAGGAATTTGCTGTAAGCCTGAAATTAACCGGGATGCGGTCGTTGGATTGATTTGTGTAGTATGCACTTGTATTACCTCGAATTTTTTAAGATTCGGGTAACTCCTCATGTTGCAACGCGATAGCAGAACTGGTTATTATAGAACTGCGATCGCGGTTCCGAAAAAGCCTCTTAAACTTTTTGTTCGGAGTTACCCGTGATAAATCTAGAAATGATGGAACCCGCTTAACTTCCCGGTCGAGCGGGTTTCGTCATTTTTGAACCTGTTTTCCTAATGGGTGTATGGCAATTCCCATCATCAAGCTACATCCTTTACTGTGAAGCCCTTGCTACATTTTTGAATTAACAGCCAACGGTCAGAGTCCTTATCCAGTGCTGGCTTGAGACGAAAATTAAAAACATCCTCCCACACCTCTACACCGTGAATAGAAGCAAAATCAATCTCAAGCTCTTTAAAACGTGGATAGTCCCGTTCGCTGATAGCTGTCAGCATGGGGAGTAATGCAGTTAGTGGTATTTGGGTTGCTGTCTCAGTCATCTGGGTAGTCCTCAAAAATACAAACAATTGGTAGAGGTTCGTCTTCTGTGTCGATGATTTCGACCAACCGCTTAAAAGTGTTCCTGGCTATTCTTTTACAGCGTTCCTCCGATACTGCGGCTGACCATTGCCTAGTTTCTTTTAATGGGTCAAATTTGCCCTTGGAGCGCTTTATACCGTCGCTTGGCTGTTTTTCTTGGGTCAAATTACCTCCTTTTTTTTTGTACGCAATCGCTTAATCCTCGCTCCATTCCAATAACTCACAGGGCTGGACTTTATAACAGTCACAGATTTTGTTAAGTGCCATTCCATTGGGTATTTGCTCAGAATTGTCGCACAGCGCGTACACTGTGGTTTTTGATAGTCCCGTCTCTTTCATAAATTGATAGCGTGTGATTTTGAGCTTTTCTTCAATAAACCTCCTCACAGTGTTACGAACTGGCATGGCAACGTGTCTGGTATTATCAGACTCCCATTTAACACTATGCCAGTTAAGCTTGCAATTGTCGGCTAGCTTTCTATGGTTAGATATCTTGACATTACAACTTATCCTGTACTAGTATCATAGTGCCTGGGTTATTGATGCGTCAATAACTCAGGCGAACACGATTATTTAGCTACGAACAGAGGTTATCTGCATAGCGGTCGCTTTATATCTGCGGTCGCGGTAATTGTGCGTGTCTGAACCTTGAAAACTACATAGACCAAGTATGGATATCGATATTAAAAAGTTGCCTTTTTCAGTTTGGTGGCAAATCTCAAAAATCAATGGAACTTGGGCAACTGTCGCTTTCAAAAGATGGACACAGACTGTAGACGCAAGCATCCTGCAAGCAATGAATCTTGAGGAATGGGAAGCGGTTGCAGACACTCTCAACTACAGCTTTGAGTGGGCTTGTAAGCAATTCAAAGTCCACAGAAATAAACAAAAAGAAGGATAAGGATTTATGCTCCACCAAAACCAATTACGAAGGTTAGAAGCAATAGATCGCTGGCTCAGAGAAATCCGAGACTCGGAGGAATTCAAGCAACTAGAATACTCCCCAGATGTGATGATAGGGGATGCAATACAAGCAGTGGGCGAACTACTTGACGAACACGAACATTGTGATTCCAAGCCCTTGAATTTTACTGATGAGCAGTGGCATTCATATCTAGAACAAAAGCCAGTAATGCACATTCGCCGTGTGAAGAATTGGCGTGAAAAGATTAACTCATTCATACTCGATGCAGCATCATCAGTAGCAATTGTGAGCTTGGTAACTACTAGTTTTATGGTAGTTGGTTCTATCTTTTGTCACGGCTTTGACCGCATCGAGGAAAGCAGAGGGGAGGAGTATCAACCCACATGGATCTACAACGCCAAAATTTTTGAAGGAAGCGCCATCGCATCTATATCGGTCTTCTTAGGTGCAAGCTTAACAGGCGCGTGTGTCGCGGGAGATAAAAATGATGATTGATAAAGAGCTTGTAGGATGCGTCACGCTATTGAGCCAGAGCAAAACTTACTGGATTAATGGAACCTTGTACAGATATTTAACCAGTAGCGACAGTATCAGATACACCCAGTACTATTTCCGTCCTTTACCGCGTCAGTCTAAGAGTGCTGACTTAAAGCTCAATCGTGACAAAGTGCTAAGGCGTTGTTATGAAATTCCGAGCTTATATAAACAGCACACAGCAGAGATAAGTGCGATTCGTTGATTAGGGAATCACGGTATCCAGTCCGTAAATAACTAATCCAGCCCGACAGCAGATTACTGTCAATAAAGGCTGAACTCTCGGTTGGATGTAGGTGAAAGCCCTACCATTCAGACTCAGAATTGACTCCTTACCTGCCCACACCGAACAAGCTCGGTTCTTGTAGAGTGAAGCTGGGAACAGAGCGCAATCAGACAGCCGTTACGGGCTGACACTGGCGCTAATAGGGAGTTCCTATGGCGAAAATGGGTCTAGAAAAGCAACCTATGCTGAAGCAGGGCGTAACACAAAAACCCTGACTTTACTGGAGTTCAATTCCCGCCGCAAATTTGTCTGTTAGCGGTAAGAGTCCCGGGAATCCAGTGGTTGAATTGACCACGCCTAACGGAACAATCAATCCCACCGAGGGAACGAATAAAAACGAGTTGTGGGTCAAGGGGCTTTTCGTTCCCCAAGTAGCCCAGACGAGCGGAGGAACCCCCACAATTCGGGTAGGACAGACCGTAATTGGTCTGAGGTGTTCAGAATACACAAACTAGAGAAGAGTATGATTAGGCACAGTTACAAAACTAGTGAATCATGGGTAGCGTTACCTTGGAAGAAATTCCGCCGTAACCTATTCCGCCTCCAAAAGCGAGTGTACAAAGCTGTTCAAGTTGGCGACAAGCGGAAAGTGCGGTCACTCCAAAAGCTTATTCTAAAATCCACCTCGGCTCGATTTCTTGCAATTAGACAAGTATCTCAGCTAAACGCTGGCAAAAAGACGGCTGGTATTGATGGTAAGAAATCCCTTTCATTTGAAGAACGCTTCAACCTTGAAGAACTACTAAAAATGAATAGTGGAAATTGGAAGCATCAAGGACTACGGGAAATCCCCATCCCTAAAAAAGACGGGACTACCAGAATGCTTAAAATACCAACCATCGCGGATAGAGCTTGGCAATGCCTAGCAAAATATGCATTAGAACCAGCACACGAAGCCACTTTCCACGCCAGAAGCTACGGGTTTAGAACTGGGCGCTCTGCCCATGACGCACAAAAGCGCATCTTCGATAACCTACGCTCCAACTGCAACGGAATAGAGAAACGAGTAATCGAACTCGATATTGAAAAGTGCTTCGACAGGATTAATCACTCAGCAATAATGGATGAACTCATTGCCCCTTTTGGCTTAAAACTCGGAATATACCGATGCCTCAAGGCAGGAGTCAACCCAGAATTCCCCGAACAAGGAACACCTCAAGGGGGAGTAGTTAGCCCACTATTAGCAAATATTGCACTCAACGGGATCGAAAGTATACATAGACATCACGGTAGACGAGGATTTAAAGTAACTGCCAAAACCTCAGCCGTCGATATCAGAGAGCCATCAATCCGTTATGCGGATGACATGGTTATTATACTCCGACCCGAAGATGATGCGACAGAGATACTTGAAAGAATCAGCGAGTTCCTCCGCAAACGCGGAATGAATGTAAGCCAAAAGAAAACCAAAGTTACCGCCGCGACAGATGGGTTTGATTTCCTCGGCTGGCACTTCAAAGTGCAGAGCAACGGAAAGTTTAGAAGTACTCCCTCAGTGGACAACTTCAAAGCATTCCGTAAGAAAGTAAAACACATCGTCAACAACTCGAATTATGGTGCTACTACAAAGGCTGAGAAATTAGCTCCGGTAGTAAGAGGTTGGAGAAACTACCATAAGTTCTGCAAGATGGACGGGTCTAGAAACTCGTTATACCACATCGAAAAAAGAGCTTATACGGTATTCAACAAGGAAACCAAGAAAGACCGCTATTCTAGCAAGAAATTACTAGACAAAGCATTTCCAACAGTTTCCTACTCCGAAAACAAACACGTCATGGTTAAAGGAACAAAATCCCCCTATGACGGAGATACAGCCTACTGGAGTGAACGTAACAGTAAGCTTTACGACGACAAAACCTCTATTGCTCTTAAGAAGCAAAACCATAGATGTGCCTCCTGCGGCTTAAAGTTCATCGATGAAGAACGGATTCATCTGCATCACATCGATGGGAATCACGCCAATTGGAAGGAAAATAATCTGGAAGCAACTCATGAGAGTTGTCACGATTACATGCACATGAGCAAAAGCGAAAACTAAGAACATCGGGAGCCGTGTACACGGAAACGGGTACGCACGGATCTAAACGAGAGGTGCGGGGAATAATATCCCCCATCGACTCAACCATAAGAACTCAATACAGTTGAGTTTGTTCTAACCCTTGGTAACATCTATTACCGCGCGTCGCGGACAAAAGCAAAGGCACAAGCGCGTCAGCTAGTCCAAAAGGGGCGCTTTTACGGGGGTAAAAGGAATTTTGTCAATATATCAGAAACTCTGGCAAGCCTTATTATTGCGTGGTTATAGCCGACGAAAAAACACACTTTGAAATTTTTCAGAGTTATTTTTCAGAGTTATTGATAGGTTTCAGCTAGCGGGTCGTACCAAATACCCCTTTTCAGCTAATTGCATACATCAAATACCTTGGACGCATTCGGAATACGCATCGATTTTATACACACCTAAGTAATACTTTGGGGGTAATGTGGCAACGAAACAGTATATCGCTAAGTATCATCAGCTAAAACAAATTTACGAGCGTGAGTTAGGAAAAGAGATTGCTGATATCACTTGGTATCGAGTGGTAGCTACTTTGAAACAGCATTTTAATTTCAACGTACTGGGTAGCGACGCGAACAAGATAGTTGAGACATTCGCCGGATTTAAACGGCGCTACGGCAGCTTTACAGGTCGAGGTGAGGGGTTTAGTGAACGCTGGCAAGCATTCAGACATTTCTATGAAATGGATGCTCAATATCAGGGTGGAGAGTTCTTAAAGCTTCTTGCAGAGCATCTAAAAATCAATCTTGACGACGTACCGCGTAGCACTCCTTACTACTGGTTTGAACGTGCTGAACTATCTTTCAGCGCTGAAAATATTTACCACTGCAAAGATTTAGCGCTTGTTGCGTTTGTCGCTGCTAAATGGGCAATCAACAAACGTTCGCAACCGATGAAATCTGGAAACACAAAAGTTTTAACACTAGCCCTCTAAGGAGCAATCATCATGTCTGACAAATTTACTAATAACGTCCGCGCTCGTTTGTACAAACAGGGTTATCAAGGATTTACCAAAGACGATTACACAACAGCAGCGATCGCTGTCGAGTGCGATGACCTTGACAATCCCACCAAAGACCAATTGAGCCAAGCCGTTGACTATCTCAGAGAAAAAGCAACCAACCGATTAACTGTAACTGATGAACCCGTTGAAGAAACGTTTCTAGTAGGGTCAGAAGATGCACAGCCTGAAGTTGAATCTAATCAGCTTACAGTTGCCGAACCAGAGAATCAGATTGTGCTGACTGAGCAGGAAAAGCAAGCCCTCGTTGCAGACATTGCACAGGGCGCGGGGATTGAGTTAAAAGCGGCGGATGTGAAACAGATTACAGTGTCCATCGCTTCCACCTTCGCATCTAGAAAGGAGTTGAACGAGGCGATTTTTAACGCCCTCGTCCACTTTGCAAGGGAATTCAAGAATCAAGAAGTATCCAAAATCCGACGCAAAGCCGACGAAATCAGGCAGACACTCGCAGAGATGGATGATGTTGCTGGCAGTGAACTGACCCAAATCAAGCAAGCGATGGAGGCCACCGCCCTCGACTACAAAAGCCAGTTTGCAGACCTCGCGTTATCTTTCGCCGGAATTATCGATTAAGGCATCCGGCAAGCTCACTTACAAACATTTGTTGATTGGGCTTGTGGGGATACCGTTGCTCATTGCACTGCTGGCCCCCCTGTCTCAATGGTTTATGACGGAATGTTGCACATACAGGAGTCAAAGACGTGAAACATATCAAGAATCTAGTCGGCAAGCATGGTAAAAAGCTAAAGGCTTCAGCTGAGAAATTAGGCGTTGCAGACAGCTTAATCATGGGTTGCATCAATGGCGATGATGCAGCGCTGACCAAAGTAGGAGAAATGGGCAACGAGGGCGAACGCATCTTAACCATCATGCCCTACATCACAGATAACCTCAGTGCATTCATCAAAGGCACTGAGGAGTACAACAAAGGACTTGCAGAGATTTACAAGCAAGCTGGTGCGTCTGGTATTGCCATTGATAAAGCCAGTGCTGATTTAACGATCGCTAATTTAAAGTACGGTCATGAACGCTCAGAAATCGGATTGAAGCTGTCCAGCGACCGCACACTAGAGAATCAGCGCTACAGAGAAAGCATCGACCTAGTTAAGCTCAAGGCTTATATCGACTACCACATGAGTAAGGTTGACCATTTAGCAGCTGCTAAATCGCAGTTAGCGCGACCTGTAAAGGCACAGTTAGACGCTGACAGAACTTATGAGATGGAGAAAGCCAAACACCTGCTCACATACGGCGAAGGTTCAGACCTTGATTTAGTACCTCGTAAGTCATTCACGACTAATAAATTAGTGCAAGCGTTCCGTACTGCTGTTTCTACGATTTTCGAGTAATTAGCATCTAAAAATCCCCTACTAAGTTACTGCTCAGTAGGGGAAGTCAAAATTAGTCATGAGAACAATGTTAGATGAACTTGACACTGAATTGCAAGACGGGGACACCGAACAATCACGCTTCTATCAAGACTTTCCTGATACTGCATTTACCCAGGATGAACAAGAAGCTATTAAAAGATTCAAAGCCAAGGAAATTGAAAAGCTTAATCGTAGTCGCGCTGTTCTCAAAGGAATTGAATCTTGCGGCTGGGGTGTTACTTCCTATTGCTTGGCTAAGTATTTAGTAATAGCTACAGGCTCGGCGGGGCTAATGCCTGCGGTCGCTATTGTGTTGGGAATTAATCAAATAGTCAATCGTGATTTGTTGGAGTTCACCGTAAATAAGTCTCCTGAAGGATGGGTTTTTACGGACATGGACAAGGCGATAAAATTTCTCTTTCAAACAATATTCGGATGCTTCATTTTGTGGACTGCTATCGGCGATTTTTACACCACAATGCAGAACTCACACAAGACTTACGACAACATCAAAGCGACTGTAGAAGATTTTAACCGTCTGCCAGAATCAGACAAAACTACTGTGTTTTTGGTGGGTGCATTAGTGGCAGGTGGTGTTGTTTACGGCATCCACAAATCCAAGTCATGAAGGCTCAACCCCTACTGAAAATTAGTGCTGTCACCGCTTTACTTCTGGGGCTTTTCAGCGCTTATTACTATGGGCAGACACCGCACCCTTATCAGTTTACTGAAGTGCGATTTTGTCCGGTAACAGCTAATAAACGCACAATTAAGCACTATCACGAACCTGCAAAATCACAATCGGCACTTGATAATAAATACTGCCGATTCAAGTACAGATTGCTCACAGAAGTATGGAAGTCACGACAGTTTAATGATGTTGTGTCTCTCCCTGACGGTGCTTTCATTACGTCAGATTTGGCTCCATCAGAGAATCCTAGTCTGTGGTTATTAGTCGCGCCTGCTTTTGTCTGGATGGGTTATTACTGCTGGGCTGCAAAAGATGAGATTGATAACGAGTCAAGTTTTCAACGTCTCGAATATTTTAAGACAGCTATTAAGCGCCAAGGCTTAATTACTAGGACTGAGCGCGACTTGCAATCACATGAATCAGCACGGATATCAGACAAACATAAGAAGGATATCGACAGACGCGCTGATAATCTGTTAGTCCAAGAACGCTATATCTCTCTTGAGGAATTGCAACAACAGTATCAGCGTCAGTCAGAGCTTGAGGATTTGCAGTTTAGCAACACTAAAAAACAGTTTGCGGTCGCTGACTCCGTAGCTGACAAATCCATTGCTGAAAACAGAAGAGACAAGCGCAAAGCGGATGCAGAAAACATCAATCCCAGTAGTGAAAAAGTATCGGCTCCACAAGGCACGACCGCCCAAGAATTAGTTCAACTATTGAAAAATCATGAGGGCGGCTGGCTATGGGATGTCATTGAATCAACAAAACCCGTTTGGGTGCTAGGGGGTCAAGGTAGTGGTAAAAGCAGTTTTGCTGCATCAATTGTTATGTGTAGGAAGGCGATTTTTGATTGGAATATTACATCAATCGTTGACGCTCATGGACATAAGAACAGAGCCAAAGCTTGGAAGTTGTTGATTCCTTTAGAGCCGGAATTAATCGGCGAACGCAACGATTATTTAGCTATTGGTGAGGCAATGGATGAAGCTGTTCAACGTTGGAGTGACCGCACAGAAAACGACACCCCTATTCAAACACTTTGGGATGAATTGACACAGCTTTCTCTGCAAGATGATTGTAAAGAATCAGTCAAAAAATTTGTGAGACATTCACTTACTGACGTTCGCAAGGCTGCCGAATATCTAGTTTGTATTTCTCATGCTTTTACTAATGCAGCAAGTGGTAATGCTGAGGGGTTTAATGATTTAAGGCAAAGCGAAACTATCCAAATCAAGCGCAAGTCAAAGAACGGTCGCGTACCTCTAAACCATGCTGAAATTAGTGGTCTTTATGATGACGACGGAAATCTAATTGAATCGAAGCGCGTTACAGTTCCAGACTGGTTTTATCCTGATAGCTTGCTCAGATTTATTAGCGCTCGTTAGATAAATATTTCTCGTGAGTCACAAAACCTGAAAACTTTGTCGATTAAAAATAGTGAAGGATTTACATTTATGCACCCAATAGAATTTAAGAAAAAGTGGCAATTAACTTACAACGAGCTAGCACTTGTCCTGGGTTACGAAAATGATTTCACCGTGCGCTGTTGGGGGATAAATGGAGTCCATAAGCGCAATCCTCAAAAAGTTGCTTATGTTGCTTGTCGCCTTCTAGATGAAAAATGGTCAGTTGAGGGGAAAGTTATAGATTCTTACCTTTGATAATTTCTCTTTGCGTCTCTGCTAATTAATTACTTGAAATAGGTGAATACTATGCACCCAATAGAATTTAAGAAAAAGTGGCAATTAACTTATGACGAGCTAGCACTTGTTTTAGGTTATCAAGGTGATTATACTGTTCGTTCCTGGGGTACGAATGGAAGACACAAGCGCAATCCTCAAAATGTTGTTTATGTCGCTTGTCGCCTTCTAGATGAGAAGTGGTCAAATCAGGGGAAACAAATAGATTCTTATCTTTGACTTGCTAAGAAGGGCAATGTTCAAGAACTGGGGTAGAGCGGGTGGCGTAGCGGAGTGTGGGGGGCGGGCTGCTGAGTTTTGGCCACTCCACGAGTGAATTATTGCCCGTCCCCCACACCACCCGCTCTAAACGAAGTGTCCCCAGTTCGTCGGGGCCTCACGAGTTGATTCGGTTGAAGCAATTTTGATATCAGTTAAATAAATCTTTCCTGAGTTTTAAGATTAATTTTGAAATCGGATACATTATTGGACTTAACCATAAATAGGAGATGACCTCTCATTTTTGTTTCTTCTTTTATTGGCACTCCACTAAACAAACAGGGAAACTCGTGTGCTGCATCACAATTTTTCGCTAATTCAAGTGCTATTGGTTTCACTGAATTTGTATTGACAAATAATGCAGAATCTCTCTGTGCCTTTTCCAGTTCTGGGATAGTATACCAGTTGAAAATAATATCGTCTGCCTCAGTAGCATCGTATAGTCCTACTAGCCTTCTATATTTTTTATCCATAAAATTCAGCAATCCCTTACCTTGTTCATGCTGTCTTCTGATGCCAAGGTTAATAATATTCCTTTGCGTCGCCATTTCATAAGCGAATTTTAAATTGGTCTGCTCATCACCTATAGAGTCAATTTTATTTTCTATCAAAATATCAGCACCATGTCCTGATTCATCTTGCATTCGACCGCAAAACAAAATAATTTCTCCGCTCAAAACTTTTGAGATAATTTCTTGATGTGATGAATTTTCAAGACTTACATTTTGTTTAGCAAATCCTTTGTAAGGATTGTAGACATATCGTTTATTTTTCCCTTTACCAATCTTCATTTTGAACTGTCCCTTGGATGATACACTCGTTCATTACTTACTTTTAGCTTAATCGGGCAGTACACAGTTTTACAGGTGGAGATCGCGCCTTTGGTTTTAAGGAAGCGGAGATTCATTGTCCTTATCTCGGCTCAATGCCTATAGGGTTTACGGCGATAGACGCGATTGAATGAAAGCATAGCCATGATCAAACCTTGGTATCATTCTGCAATTCAAGCTATTGAGTTCATCAACGATGTCAGGGCTATCAAAATCTTTGGAGTTACGATTAAGAAAACACGCTGCTGCTGGTGAATGTTGACGCAGATGGGTAATAACTGAAGCATAGACCAGAGCATCTTGAGGGCCGAGATCATAAGGACTTTCACAAGCCGCTGCCTCAGAAAGAATGTCGGCAGTCAGGGCAATGACTTGGGCAAATTTTAATAGCCGCTCCCGATACTGCACAAAGCGATCCCTTTCTTCCTCATTACTTTGCACCAACAATAAAGAAATGTCTTGAATACTGCGGATACGATTCATGTAGGAGGGTGTGCGCGATAGTTGCCGCAACTCAAGATCGAGGGCTTGTTGGATATCCTTGCGGTTCCTGGCTTGGCGACTGAGTTTTTCATGGGGTTCAGCTAGACTATAGGCTGGAATGACCAGTTGACCATGCCCTGCTTCACATAGCTGCAAAATTTGTTCGCAACTGGTACACTGTTCCTGTTGAAAGGCTAGTTCCAGAACAAAGTTGGTTTCAACGTAAATATTCACGCAGCAGCCGTATGCTCGAATTTTCCTCCCGTTATAGCATCATACAGCCCTGATTCTATCAGCCATTGTTGCGATGTATCGGTATCCTCAAGGGGTTCGGACGCATGAATGATTCTCCCTAGCCACGATGCCACAATCAGTTCAAAGCTCTCACCACTGATTTTGTCCTCACTTACCCCAGCCTGTTCAAAATAAGGCTGAAGAATAGGGCGGGCATCAATACTGTAATCTGGTTCGCTCTGCGTCAGTTGGTCATCAGCACCCGTCCATAAATAGAAGTGATCTGGAAAGACCATCAGGAAATAAGGAGCTTTCGGAAAAGTACCGTGGGCGAGAATATTGCGTCGGAGCCGTGCAGCCCACTCTGGGGAGGCATTACGTTTAGTCTTCACCTCGACAACAAGCATCCGTTGACCACTACGGTCATCAACGGACAAATCCCAGTTACTATCTTCCTTGGAAAACATAAATAAAATGTACTTTATAAGAATAAAATCTATTTTACAAACTGATTATTTTGAAACAGGCACAAGGTACTCTTTATGAGCCATTACTTCAACTAGGGGTAAATATAGCGTAGCTGACACTGGAGGCAAGATAGCCTGAAAGTATTAATGTATAAGCTTTTTGAATGTTGCTTTTTGATAAATCATCCAAGCCTTGTTTGCTTCTTGTAAGAGTTGGCTATAACGAAATCATAAGAGTTTCAGTCCTGTCATTGGCATACTACAAACCTCAGTTTTAGGTAAAATTGTACTATCTTGCCCCTGGTGTCAGCTTGGCTATATCTACGCCAAGTTATGGGTTAGAGACGGAGTTCTTTAATAAATGCCTCAATTGCTTTCCCCCCTGCTGACTGCCTGCCTACTTTGAGTTTGGCAAGAACGCGATCGCGGATTGAAAAGTAATCTGGCTCTACAAAGTTACCTATTGTTTTCTGTAGCTCTTGGTTTTTAGTTTCTAGCTGTTGTGAGTATGATCGCAACAGATCAAGTTCTTCTTGCATCTGTTGTATTTGTTGTTTGATGTCTACAGTTGTAGACGGAAACGTAGACGTGCCTAAAAGACCCTTCAAGAATCTTGCAGATGTTTGATTTATCAAATTATCTTCTGGAAACTGTAGCGTTTTCAATGCCTCAAGTTTAGTATTTTTAATAGGATTAAATGACTCTAAGTACATTTGTATGTACAGCCTAATATCATTGATATCAGATTCGACCTTAGAGATGCCACAACCTTCATCATTAAGTTTCTCCACAATTGAATTATGAAATTCATCAAACTTTGGATCTTCTCCATCAGTTCTAAGTAAGTTTTCTCCAGCAACGATTGACTCTGAGTAGGATTCAAGTTCACTAAAGTATATACTTCCTGTCCTCTGAATACGATTTTCTAAAAAGGCAGTAATAATTTCTCTTACTCCTTTTGGCACAAAGGGATCTGTCTTTATTTTTGTTAAAAAGTTACTCAATCTCGATAAATTTTTTGCATAAGGCACTCCAAACGGGTACTCCCCAAGCTCTAAAATATAATCTTTATTTCTTAAAAAAGCTTCATTTATATGATCAACACTGTCTCTAATAGAATTAGAACTTGCCCAATAATGGGGAGACGTAGAGTCAAACTCACTGCTAAAATAATTAGAAACTTCTTCAAGTTTAGCTATAACTTTTTTTTGATATTCCGTATTTACTGTGTTGAGTAAACCATTCTTAGCACTTCGATATGTAAGAACAGTAACACTGGCTGCTGTTATATAAAAGCCTATTTGAACTATCTTGAGAATGTCATCAAGAGTTAGCCCAATCTGGGACATCTTTACTCCTTTAAGC
>NZ_CP171147.1:0-74340 GCF_043099725.1 Nostoc sp. C110
CACACTAGCGTTGGAGATTCAGCAGAGAATTGCTTCTAGTTAAATTAGTTCACTAAGAACTTTTTCTCACTCCGAATCCTTCAACATTCCCGTCAACAATTCCGACATCTCCCACAGGTCTTTATTCCGGTTGTCGTCATAAATCATCAGCGTTCGCGGGTCAGCATGACGGCTTAACTTCTGCACCTTTCTGATATTCCCATCCGTCGCATCAAGCGCCGCCGTAATCGCTGAATGCCTGACCCTGTGCGGTGACATCGGTTTCTTCACCCCCGCCTTTTTAAAAGCCGCCGACACTATTTTATAGACAGCATCCGTAGTCAATCTATGCCCCAAATTATGAAAATCTAACGCCGTAAAAATTGGTAAATTGGGATTTAAATCTCCTCGTGCAATTAACCAATCTGCAAGAGCAGCCGCCACATCTTTGGACATATCTAAATATTCTTCATTCGTTCCCTTACCCTTACCCAAAACCCGCAACTTGCGACCATAAAAATCAAAGTCGCCTACATTTAATTGACATATCTCCTGACGACGCAAAGCCAAACCCCACAGCACCAGAAAGATTGCATAGTTGCGTTTACCAATCAATGTTTCTCTATCAAATTGCTGAATCACGAGTGCTATCGCTTTGCTATCAACACCCCGCGTATCCCGGTACGCCTTAACCTTCTCCCCTTCGACATCTTCCAGGGAATAATTGCACACCCCCAACTTCCGCCCCATCTTCGCCAAAGACTTAATCGCCGCCAACCGCCGATTGATTGTCGCCTCCCGCAACCCAGATTTAATCAACATCGCCTTGTATTTCAACACCACCATCACCGCTTGCTCTCGCTGCAAGTGCAAAAACTCCAACACACTATCACCAGTTGGCGGCAATAAAGTCATCTTCACAAAAAAATCTTTAATATCTTTCTCGTAAGCCCTTTTAGTATTGGGGTTGCGCTTGTCTGCCAGCAGTTGCGCCAACACATCTGGGTCAGTGTCAAGCTGTGCGTCAAAATACCTGGCGATCGGTGCATCTAAACACGCCTCCAACTCAACTTTAACTAGCTCACCAAATATTGGCTCGTTAGGCATAATTGCTCACTATGGCGTTATTGATAATACAGCTTTCCAATAACGACTATCATACCTGGGTAGGGGGGAGCATCAATGAAAACATGGAGTAGAGAGCAAAATACTTCTTGCGGAAGTTTAATGGTGTCAATTAGTAATGGTACGTCTGTAATTTCCTGCTTTGATATCAAAATTGATAGCAAACACTGGGCATCTGGTGCAGCAAACATTGTCCACAGCAGCTTATAAACCACTAGCCGCAGCTTGCCCATGCCACGCCCTGAAGTCGCTACACCTTACGGTATAAAAGAAAGGCTCCGCCTGCCCGAAGCGTTGTGAGCAAAGCTCCGCCAGAGACAATTACGGTGTTACAAGAGTGTCCAGCGTTGCAATAACAAAAGCCAATTTAATTGAAAATACAACGAACGCAATCAGATGCCCTGTGAGGTGAGATACAGTAATCGTTTTCATAAGGCATAAATATTTAAGCGATGGCATGAAGGAATCGCAATCATGGAAGATGAGCATTTTAAAAAACTAAAGCAAGGTGTGGATGCCTGGAATCAGTGGAGGAAGAATAATCCAAGCATAATCCCCTGTCTTAGAGGAGTTGACCTCAGCCATGCTAGTCTTAGGGAATTTGACTTCAGTTATGCAAAACTTAGGGCAGTTAATTTCGCGGAAGCTGACCTCACACAAGCCAACCTTAGTTATGCAGAACTTTGCGGTGCTACGTTGAGGGATGCTGACCTCACACAAGCAAATCTCACACAAGCAAATCTCACACAAGCTAACCTTAGCTATGCGAAACTCTGTGGTGCTACCTTGGAGAAGGCTGACCTTACACAAGCAAATCTTAGAATATCAAAGCTGATTGGAGCTAACCTTAACCAAGCTATTTTACAAAATGCTGAATTGAGCCATGCTAATCTCACTAATGCTAAACTTTGGAAAGCTAACCTTTGGGGTTCTAGACTCGATTACGCAGAATTTTGGGAAACTAACTTGAGCGGAGCTGATCTCAGCGAAATTGAACTTAGGGAGACTAAACTATTAGGTGCAACACTTTGGGGAGCTAACTTGAGCAAAGCTGACCTTAGAGGACTTAACCTCAGTGGATATAATCTCTGTGAAGTTAACTTCAGCGAAGCTAATCTTAGTCGAGTCCATGCGCTGGGAACCGATTTTACTGGAGCAAAGTTTACAGGTGCTTGTATAGAAGATTGGAATATTAACAGCGAAACAAAGCTAGATAATATTGATTGCAAATACGTTTACTTAAAAAGTAGACAACAAAAACGTCTTCCTATTACTGGGGAATTTACACGAGGCGAGTTTCAAACACTCTTTACAGCAGTGTTAAGAACTGCTGATATAATTTTACACGATTGTATCGACCAGAGAACTATACAATTAATTAAAGAGGCGATTCGTCAAGAAATTCAAGGCAATGCTACTCTGAAAAAGAGATTAAAATTTGCCTTAAAAGCTGGGGGATTGGAAGCATTGAAAGCGATATTTAATCACCCACTTTTTAGCATATCTGCTGAGACAATTAGAGGATGGTTAGAAGCAGAATAAAATAGTAGAAAATGGACTGTAATTTGGCAATTACGCAATTATTAAGTCCGAGAAAATAACAGTTTTTTACTTACTTGGATTGGACGACTCATCTTTAGGACTATCTGGCAAAGGGGCAACCAGCGCCGATTAGTGATCGCCTTCTCAACATCTGTTACTTTGACGAGTTACTCAACATAGTTATTAACCGTTTAATTTGACCAACTCGCTTACGTTGGTCGTAGCGGCGTTTGGCTTCAGTGGTGATTTTTTCTAAAAGTGCGTTATCTGCACTAGCAAAAGTCCAAGCAGCTTCTAGAAATACCTCAACTGTGATTCCCCTATCTTTACAAAACCGTGTTAATTCTTGGTCGAGGTCTTTTTCAAGGACGATCGCTGAATGTCGTCGAGTTTCGGGATATTTTTCAAGTTCAGCTTGAAGTTCAGCGATTGTGTCTGCTGGTGTAGCAGTTGGGTTGGCTGGATCGGTAACTGGGCTGGTTTCCTGTGGTGAGTTTTGTTCTTCTGTTTGGGGTTCGGGTTGTACTTTGGGAACGAGTGCATCTTGGCGTGGTTCAACTGTGGAGCGATTGCGTTTGTTGCGTAGTTGGTTGAGTACGTTATCTGACATTTTTATTTACCCCCAAGTGCAGCGTGAATTTTCTCAATTAAAATTTCAAAGGGATATTCCAAGTCGGTATATCCCAACTGCGAGAGAGTTGTACGTTTGTTGATGGCTTGTTTGTAGCGTTCTGATTCGCGGATTGAGGGTATAACTGACCCCTCGCCAACTTCATCACGCATTCCATCTACAGCCGCCCGACTTTCTTGGGCTTGGGTGTTCCCAAACCAACGGTCGCGGAAGGGTAAAACACCTAATACTTGGGCATTCGTTGCGCCGACATCTTGCAAGCCACTGAGTAAGTCCAGTGTCCGCACCAGGGAACCATAACCTTTAACTGATGCTTCGGCGGGGATAATTAAAAAATCTGCTGCGCCGATCACTGTCAAACAAATTTGCGATCGCTGGGGTGGGGCATCAATTATGCACACTTTGAAAATTTTGCTGATGGCTTCCAATCGTCGTTTGAGTAAGGTTGCACCAACTCCACTGTTAGATAAATAATCTTGTACGGTATCAAGTTGGTCGTCGGCGGGGATAAGAAATAAGTTGTCGTTGTCTTGTGTTGGGTAGATGCAGTCTTCTGGTGCGACTGTTTTTTTGAGAAATTCCAATAGGGTTGGTTGGTTGGGTTCTAACTCAAACCCTAGATAGGTGGTGAGATTATGTTGGGGGTCGGAGTCTAGCATCAAGGTGGGCAAGCCCTGGCGTGATAGCAGCCGCCCCAAGAACAGTGAGGTCGTCGTCTTGCCCTGTCCGCCACTCAAGGAGCTTACCGTAATGGTCAACATATATATTTTTAGTAATTTTATTAAATTAGCCAATTAACTTAAACTCATTTGATTAATTTGTCAATTAATAAATTTAGTTAGTTATCTTTTTAGCTTTTTGTAAAATTAGCTTTTTGACTTTAGCTAAATTTAGCTTTTTAGCTTTTTAGAGGTTGGGCAGGGATTCAGGGACATTCCACGATTTAGGGCGAAATGCTTGCTCTGGTTGCTTTTCAGTGATCGACAATAAAAAATTAATCCGCCGTATTGAAAAAGGTAAAAAGCGATATAGTCGGTTAACCACTATTCCTGATCATAGAAACATTACATATCCAGCCTGCTATCCTTCTGTGCTTCAAGTTCGGCTGCCACCGTATTCAGTTCCATCTCCAATTGTTCCACCGTAGGCAGAATGCCTTTAAGCTGTTCTGGAACCTCTTGTCCTATCTGGTGTGTGGAAACGCCGATAGGTTGTGTCATCCCTTGCAGTGCGAGTTCGGCAACCGTCTTGTTTTTAGACTTGCAAAGAATGATGCCGATGGTAGGCTGATCATCAGGATGGCGCAGAATAGCGTTCACTGCTGATACATAAAAGTTCATTTTCCCCGAAAATTCTGGCTGAAATTCCACCATTTTAAGGTCAATAATGACATAGCAGCGCAGGGTGAGGTGATAAAACAGCAGATCAAGCCTGTATTCCTGTCCGCTGACCTCAAGAGGATACTGACTTCCCACAAACGAGAACCCTGTTCCGAGTTCCAGGAGAAAGTCACGAATGCGCTCTACAAGCGCCCGCTCCAAATCCCTTTCCTGCGCCTCTTTGCCCAACGTCAGGAAGTCAAAATTATACGGGTCTTTGATCAGCTGCTGTGCCAGATCGGATTGGGGTTTAGGCAAGGTCTGGCTAAAATTGGTGACTGCACTGCCTTGGCGTTCATAAAGACGGCTCTCAATCTGCATTTCCAGGATGGCACGGCTCCAGCCGTTTTGGATGGTTTGCTGGATGTACCAAACCCTCTGCTCTGGCGCTTTTACACGATCCAGCAAGACACAGTTATGCCGCCAGGGGATTTGTCCACCAAGCTGGTGGACAAATGACTCATCCGGGTAAGCTTCCGCGAAAGCCCGCATATAGAGCAGGTTTGTACGGGAAAAACCCTTTATATCTGGGAACTCCTGTTTTAAATCCTTGGCAAGACGCTCAATTACCTTCGTTCCCCAGCCATCATCCTGCTGGCGTTGTAAAATCTCCCTGCCGATCTGCCAATAAAGCACCACCAATTCTTGGTTAACAGCGAGTGCCGCCCGTATTTGCGCCGTGCGAACACGCTGTTTAAGCATGTTTAGAAAAGTATGATAGTTGGTCAGTTCTGGAAAAAGGGAATCGGTCACAGTGAAGAACGTATCAGGTGGTTACTGTATTTTACATTAAATGTAATAACCATCTGCGTGTGACCAAGTAATCATTTATACTCACTCAAAACGTAAAACCTGATGCCTTCTACATTCCTTATCCGATAGGAGTTATGCTCTCTTATCCGCTATAAGGCAGCCACCCAAGTAAGCAAAAAGTTGTCAAAGAATACACGCTCAAGGTTGGTAATTGTTTTGCAGATGATATGCGATCGCATTATTCTAGTTGTAGCGACCTACAATGCTAATCACTCAGACCTGCAATCATCGGTTTGAGCCAGGATTATTTGCAACTAACCGAAAGTCTAGTCAAACGGTAGTTTGACAGTTTGCTCAAAAAATATCCCAACCTCTCAAAAAAATCATTTGAATTTCAGCCAGGATTAACTGCAAATATAAAGTTAAAAAAAACGACCGTTTTCTTTACCACTACTTCCATATCACTACCCTCTTATTTTTGAGTTCTTCTATTCATTACCACGGCTAAGAGATCGGCAATATTTTTGGCATCCTGAAATAACCGCTCCTTTTCCTGATGTATAAAGTGTCGTCCTAACCCCTTACTCAGCATAACCTCAAATTCTCCTGTAACAAGAACATTGCCGTCCATAATGACGTTGCTGATGCTCAAGTGTTTGTACCGTGAAAGTGTTTCGCAACATGCGTGGACAAGCGGTTTTATTTTCTCATCTACATCTTGGTAGATGTCAGCGGCAATAGCCTCATTCAAAACAAAGTCAATGCCATAACCGCGTAATTCAAATTGGAACAAAAAAATAGATACATCATTTCCAGCTATATTTTTCAATTTCACCTTCTCTTTATGCCACCTGCCTCCTTGCTGGAGTTGGACTACCATTATGAGATAGTTTTATGACCCTTGCAAGCTATGTTTGCAACCCTATTTAGAGGTTGAGCCGACGAGATAGCTGCGATTTCAGAAATAGAGGCTGAAAACGAAAATAGGGCGTTCTGGGGCTGTGTTCAACATAATTAGTCAAACGTGTAATCCCCTAGAAAGTAGAAAACATGAAGGTTAGCGGCAACGGACAAGGCAAAATACTAAGCCAAGACGAACTGAGGCGATTATTCACCGAGGGATTTCTTACCCCACGCGATCGCGCTCTGTTTGGCATCTGCCTGTTTACTGGTTGTCGCGTATCAGAAGCGTTGGCCCTCAAAAAGACTGATATCAAATCAGGAACCATCACTTTCCGAAAATGTACCACGAAAGGCAAGTACAAAACCCGGATTGTAGACATTCCACCAGCACTATCCGCAATACTGGCTGATTACCAACCTAAAATCGGGGTAATGTTCCCAGGTATGCGCGGTGTAACTGAACGTCTGACCCGATTCATGGCAGACAAGATTTTACGGGATGCCTGCAAGCGCATTGGAGTTGAGGGAGTCAGCACCCATTCGTTTAGGCGAACTGCCCTCACGCAGATGTCAAGCGCTGGGATACCTTTGAGAACTATTCAGGAAATATCTGGTCACAGCGACCTGGGGACGTTGCAGCGTTATCTGGAGGTCACGCCAGAGCAGAAGCGAAAGGCTGTTTCTGTGATTGGGTTCTAAGCCAACGCTTTTATAAATTTTGGGTATGATGTTCTACATAGGCTATTATCTGTCAATGATTAATTAGGTGATTGTTGTTGCCAACTATTTCAGTTCTAGTATAAAAACAGTTGTCCTCAAAAATCAATTCTGTATATTCTTAAAACTAAGTATTACAACATAGTTGGCAATGACAGAAGCAACTAGCGAAGCTCTTTTAATTGCAATTAATGAAGGCAATTTAGAGCAAGTTTGCGCTCTATTAGATGCTGGTGCTAATCCTAATACAAAGGATTCTCAGGCACGTCATGCTCTGGTAATTGCGGCTGAATTAGGAAGTTTAGATATCGTTGAGGTTTTATTAGCAGCAGATGCTAACCTAATTATCCAAGGTTATGATGCTTTGTGGGCTGCGGCTTGTAACGGTCATGTAGATGTAGTCAAAGCTTTAGTAGCAGCAGGTGTACCTGACAGTTGTACCCTTGTTTATGCTTATGAACAGCGTCTAATTCTTGCAGCAAAAACTCTAATGAGTGCTGGGGTTGATTTTGATTGGTATTATTTTTTAAATCAACTACTAAATGCAGCTATAACAGGTAATCTTGAAGTTATTAATACCTTAATTACAATTGGGATTAATGTAGATTTAAAAGACCATGAAAAATGTACAGCTTTAATGAGCGCATCTGATTATGGGCAATTAGAAGCTGTGAAATTGCTTGTAGATGCTGGTGCTGATGTTAATGCTTTGGTATGGAAATCAGGCGATAATCCTTTCCTAAATGCAGCTGACTCTGGAGAAAAAGAAGTTTATGATTACCTTTATCCTTTAGTTTCTGAGGAAATTCGTAAAGTAGGAGAACAAAGAATTGCTAGAGGAATAAAAATCAAACAAAGAAAGCAAAGAAAAAATATTGAAAACTTTATTGACGCAGCAATGATGGGGCAGCTAGAAGCTGTCCAAGCAGCTATTAAAAATGGAATAGACATCAATGCGATTGGAGCTAACGGGCAGACAGCTCTAATGTATGCAGCTTCCTATGGTCATATATCTGTAATAAAAGTTTTAATTAAGGCAGGAGCTAATCTCGATATCTTGAGTGATGAAGACATTACGGGCATAAGGCAAACTGCACTGATGCTAGTAGCAAGCAGTTATTTTGCTACAAATCGCCACGAAGTAATTAAAGTATTAGTTGAAGCGGGAGCTAATATTAACCTACAAGGACAAGATGGGTTAACTGCATTGATGTGTGCGACTTTGTGCAACTACACCAATGCAGTAGAAGCTTTGATTGAGTGTCGTGCTGACTTAAATATTAGAGATAAAGATGGTAACACCGCTATCATGTATGCCAAAGCCAGAAAATTTGACGCATTGGTTAAGGTTTTAAAACAAGCTGGTGCATCTGAAGAAGGGTTGAAAGAAATTGAACTAATTGAAGCTTGTGAACAAGCCGATATTAACCGTGTCAAAAATCTAATTGAAATGGGAGTTAATATTAACCATTGCATTGATAATATGACACCTTTGTATGTAGCAACTAATGATGAAATAGCTTTATTGCTTATCAGTGAAGGTGCTAATGTTAACCGTTGAAAGATACTGGTCATACTTTCAATCCATTGCTTTATATATTCAACTTTGAACTAGGGACGAAAATTTATTGCTTAGTTGTTTCTTACGTCTTGTTTACTTGTATACATATAGACATGATGACTTGTATACACGTTTTCATGTCCAGGTGTAAATTAAGGCGTAAGGATATGAGTTAAGCTATGCACCAGGATTGCTGTAAGCAGTAGTGCATCATGTACATTGGCTCCTCTAAATTCCATATCTCTTACTCATTCTTCACCCTCTACTTCCACAGATAAATTCTCTAGTTCTGCCTCCAACTGCTCAATAGTTGGTAACTTTGTTTGTAATTCTTTGGGTAGTGACTTAGTAAGTTGAGTTTGCCATTCAGCAATACCAATTGGTTTATTGACATCACGCAGCGCATACTCAGCAATAACATTATCTTTACTTGCACATAAAATTAAACCAATTGAAGGACTATCTAGAGGAGATTTAAGTAAATCATCCACAGCCGAAAGATAAAAATTTATTTGACCTGTATATTCAGGTTTAAATTTCCCTGTTTTTAATTCGATTACTACAAAACAATGTAGTTTTACATGATAAAAAAGCAAGTCTAGATAAAAATCTTCCTTTCCAACTTTCAAATTATATTGTTGACCAATAAAAGCAAATCCCACACCCAATTCTAAAAGAAATTGAGTAATGTGTTTAACAAGTTCTTTTTCTAATTCTCGTTCTTGTGCTGCTTCTCCTAAACTTAAAAAATCAAAAATATAAGGGTCTTTTAAAGTCTCTCTAGCAATGTCTGATTGAGGAGAGGGTAATATAACATCAAAGTTATTAACAGCTTTCCCCTGACGCTCAAAAAGTCTATTGTTAATTTGTAGACTTAAAATATTTCGACTCCAACCGTTTTCTAAGGTTTTTTGTACATACCATAGCTTTGCTGTTATGTCTTTGATAGCATCCAAAATACGAACATTATGCCCCCAAGGAATTAGTGCAACAAGCTGTTGCACAATTTGCTCATCTGGATAAGCTTCAGCAAAAGCCCGCATATAGTTTAGATTACGTGCTGAGAATCCCTTCATCTCTGGGAAAGCTTGTTTTAAATCTCTGGCAAGACGTTCGATAACTTTTGCACCCCATCCCTGTTGTTGTTGTTGTTGAAGAATATCTCGCCCAATTTGCCAATAGAGTAATATCAATTCGCGGTTAACAGACAATGCCGCTCGTACTTGGGCACTGCGTATGCGTTCTTTTAACTCTCGCAAGAAATTGTCATAATTGTCCATTTCAGTTAACTCTTAATTCCCCGCTTACTGATAAATTACTGCGCCAATCGCATACCTGATACTTGTCTACAATCTAACTTGTCAACTTGTAAACATTTTCATATATTAACGTGTTAACACTGTTATATGTATTCTTATCTACATGAAAACAATCGCCATAATTTCGAGAAAGGGCGGTGCTGGTAAAACAACTCTGGCGGTGCATCTTGCTGTTGCTGCCACTATTGATGGCTTATCAACAGCCATCATCGACCTAGATCCACAAGCTTCGGCTGCTGGCTGGGGGGACAGTAGAACCCTTGATGCTCCTGCGGTTGTCTCAGCACAAGCCGCCCGTTTACCAAAAGTTTTAGAAGCAGCCGCTAGTAATGGGGCAGATATAGTTTTTATTGATACAGCACCACACTCGGAAACCGCAGCGTTGGCAGCTATCCGCGCAGCTGACTTAATTTTGATTCCCTGCCGTCCTGCAATTCTCGACCTACGAGCAATCAGCGATAGTATCGACCTAGTAAAACTTGCTAACAAAACTGTAACTGTTGTCCTCAATGCTGTTCCTCCACGCGGTTCCTCAGCACATGAAGCCATTGAAGCAATCGCCACTTATGGAGTTGCAGTTGCCCCCATCCAGGTAGGACAACGAGCGGCATTTGTGCATAGCTTGACAGCAGGACAAACAGCCCAAGAATATGAACCTTCGGGTAGGGCTGCCGAGGAAATTGAACAACTTTACAAGTGGATATGTAAACAAGTAAACATATAAATTATATTACTTGTATACAAGTAAACTTATAATCCGAACTTCAATATAGATATGGCTAAGAAGAATCTCGCAGACGCTCTACAAATTGCATCTGGGAAACCAGCGACCGATGAACGCTCTCCTTCTCCTGCTCAGGCAGATGATAAACCCGAACTGCCACCTTCCAGGCAGGGGAAAAAGGCGATCGCCGGTCATTTTGACCCGGCTGTATCTAAGCAGTTAAAGCAATTGGCATTGGAACAAGACACTACAGTTCAAGCTTTGTTAGCTGAAGCTTTAAATGACCTGTTTGATAAATACAGTAAGAAACCCATAGCTTAAGCCGACGAGCGTGGACATAAAGAAACTCGGAAAAGCTATATGCTTTAGTAAAGCCATTTTCAACTTCGGCCATAACGTTATGGGTAACTGTAGATGCTTTGTGAAGTAGGCGTTGCACCCGCCCCAGTATAACGACAGTTTTACCTAAAAATGAATTTAGGAGAAACGTTTTTCCTAAACCAAATATTTGAGAAATTTTTGACGCTACTCTCAAAACGGAGAGCGGGTGAAAGGAGCGTAGAAGGCGAAGCCCCAAGTCTTGCCTCACTAGTGGACAAGTGACTTTTAGCGACAAAATCTGTAACCATTCATCTTCGGATATAAGAGCAAGTTTTACCGATTGCTGATCTATAAGAGTACGTTGAAATCTTAGAAAGATTCTCGCCCTTTCTACCACAATACGATTATGCCCAGTGGCAGGATTTTTGTTGGCCCCGATTGGGTTGAAGGGTGAAAATTATTGGTTCTTTTATCAACCAATCTTATATGTACCCTTATGCCGGATGGTGAAGTAGTAACTGAACCAAACCAATACGAATGATGCAAACGCTGATATTTATCGCGGAGCTACTTAAAACGCTAAGTCGTAGGGAATTTACTCCTCAAAGAAAAAGTTTATGCTGTTGGGGTGCAGCCTACCAGTGGGTTGGTCGATCAATACTCCATCAATCCACGTAACACAGCATTTGAAACTAGGTTCTTCTCCGAAACCGCTAAAATTAGCTCCTTGGAAGTTGGAACAAATATAATTAGCACAGGTGCAATCGATACCAACCCCATTCATTCCCCGCAAGTCACAATAAATCAGCCCAATGCTTTCAAAATTGCACCTATCCATATTGGCATCCCGAAAATCACAATAGATGAATTTGGTCATCAAAAAATTGGAAGCACTGAAATTGACATTACTGAAGTTGACGTAGCTCAAGCACGCGCCGCGCAAGTCAATCGACTGGAGGTCAACCCCACTCAAGTCACCAGTGTGCAAAACGATGCCTCTAAAGTCTCGCTCCCCATCTTGATAACGCCTGAGCAATTCTGGAGCGGTAGTAATTTTGGCGTGGCTATTTTTGATACTGCCATCAGGCATAGTGGTATTACAAAAAATAGTCCTTTCGTTGACTTTAATATTAGTCAAGTTGGCACCACTCAAGTTGGCATCAGTCAAGTCAGCACCACTCAAATTAGCATCAGTCAAGTCAGCACCGCTCAAGTTGGCACTAGTCAAATCAACACGATCCAAATTAGCCCTTCGGAGATTGGCATTGCTCAAGTTGGTGTTAATCAAAAAAGTCTGGGTCAATTGAGCTTTCTCCAAACTGGCATTAGTCAAGTTACTATTCATCAAACCACCGTTCTGGATGTAAACTCCGCCCAAATTGACATTGCTCAGGTTGACACCAATCAACCAAGGTGGTGTGACAAAGAAAGCTCCCAAATTAATTTTCCCAAAATCTCTTTCCCCAGCAGCATATCGTTGCAACAACTCCGGCTCTGTTATCCTCATCTATATACTTCCCATTAACCATGACGTATTGCTCTAAATTAGCTGCCTTTACCCCGATGTCGTAATTCCCACATATCACGACATCAAAAACTGCGAACGCAGGCACGACCTAGCAAGGAAGTTGCACAGTATTGGCGGCTGAAAGCTTTATAAATACAGCTTTTCAGGGCAGTAATCAAATTTTTATTAATTGCTTTTCTTACTTACATCTACTTTAATAGATAATTAAGTAGTTTTTCATAGCAACGCATAGGTTCAAATCTATATCAAGGTCACATTAATATTTAGTTGGTATCTCGGTGCAATACTACATTCAATTAATCAATAGTTTATTCATACCAGTCGGGGCCTTTGAAGAATTCCCCATCCGCCCAAAAAGTTTTACAGACTAAACAACCTTGTCCCGGGCCATTGAAATTTTGAGCAGACCTAAAGTCGGTTGCAATCAAAATAGCATTTTCCATCTCTGTGCCATCGAATTCAGCCCCAGTGAAATCAGTAGCAGTCAAAATAGCTTCGTCAAGATCGGCAAAAGCGAGGTTAGCTCCTCTGCAATCAGCACCGCTCAAGTCAACCCCACGCAAATTAGCATGACTGAGATTAGCAGCATACAGGTTGACACAAAGCATGTTAGCTCCACTCAAGTTCGCATGACTCAGGTTGGAGCCACTCAAATCAACACCTATCAAATCGGCTCCGCTCAAGTCAATTGAGCGCAAATCTTCTCCATCCAGCCCGGAGGAACTGATTCTAATCCCAGCAAAATCTCTTTCGCCAGCAGCGTATCTCTTAAGCAACTTTCGACGATCAATAGACTTTCTCTCATGTTCCATAAATAAATTTAATTACTCCTAAATTAAAAACACTACATTTAGCGATTTGTTGCCACAGCAATTCAACATTAATATACCCAAAAGTTTTACAATGTCTTATTTCCAAGATTTAAGAACTCGTTGCGAATCATGCGACGAAGTGGAGTGGTAGGGGCGGGTTTGTAAATCTTGTCAGCCCAACCAGTATCTTAATGCCCGTCCCTACCACCGCATGAAGAGAGCGAAGCGGCAACGAGTTCGCCGGATCAACGTGAGATTATCGACTAAAACCCCGCTTTGGTTACTTCTGCTTAAGCATTTCTTGCTGCTGCTGTTCAATAAGAATTTCATTCCAAGTTCGCCCACTAGGTGCAATTCTTTTTCTTGTGATTAAACCTGACCTACTCAATTATCTTCAGTACACTGTTGTATGCCTAGACACAATAAGAAGACTTGATACAAAAATGAGTATTGCGGGTAGCAATAGGGAGTATTTAGGCGGAGAATTTCTGTTTTGCTTCAAACGGACGCTCACACCTTTTGGATCAAAAATGAGTATTTGCGCGTCATCTAAAGCCAAATTATTGCTTAGAAACACATTTTGAGCAAAACTCTACTTTTTCATATTACTTTATACTACATTTGTAACCAAAAAGCTGCACTCCACTTTTTAGTTACACCACAGCTTACTATAAACACCACTTATTACATAGGTTTTATGTAGATTATAAGTATTGAAATAGTAGTTCTAAATACCTTGCCCAAGTGGTAGCTGTTGGGTAGCTCAACTGGTGACACACAGCTACCAGTTGAGTAGTAAAAAAGTGAGTTTTTGAAAATTTGATCATTCCCCAACTGGTAGCTATAGAGTAGCCCTACTGCTACCAGTTGAGCATAAGACTTTTTGGGAAAAATTCGGGCGTAATCCTTAATAACTATGACTTACAGCAGATTTTTAACGCTGGATTCATTCTCAATAACTTCAAAATTATTGAGAATGTATAATACGCAGATGTTGCAATTGTACTTCAATAATTCTTTCATTAACTTAAGCCAGCCCACTTAACATCCGATTTTTTTTCTTCATGCCTGAATAGAAATTATTCCTTTTACAATCTCCACGCTTGTTAATAGAGATAAAACTTGTTTTAAGTAGTGAAATTGTCTGATTAATCACAGTTACAAATAGCAGACATTTTGCACCTAAAACCCCTATTCATATACAAAATGTCTGCTATTCTGCACAGCTTATACACGCTTTTAACTGTTATAGCTGTCAAGAAACTTTGACTATTCACTACAAAATGTCTGCTATTTAGAACATCGCTTTGACCAAAAAACTGGTGTCTAATACATACACAAACTAGCTTTTAGCCACTTTTATCAAACTGGCTCATTCTCAATAACTCTAAAATTATTGAGAATATATAATACGTTTATGTTGCAACTGTACTTCAAAAAACTGCTCTCTTAACTGCCCAGCTAGTAAAAACTAAAGCCTCGCCTCGGCAGCAACGAGTTCGGTCTGCACGGCGCGGATCACAAACTAAAACCACGATCCTGCTGTATGAGCTTTTGTTGCTCCTCCCTGAGATGAGCTTCTAATTCCTGACTCCAATCAGGATTATGGGTTTTGAGCCTTTTACCCTGTGGCAGCAATTCTAATACTGCACTAGCTGCGTTATTCCCCTGCTCATCATTATTGAATGCTACGACAACCCTATTGAAACTCTTGAGAAATTCCATAGGTAGGTTATTCGGGTCATCAGCTACTATCAACATGGTTCTAGTTGGTGGTAGTCCCTTGCAACTTGAGATCAGGTAGGTGGCTGCTGACATCGCATCAATTGGTGAAGAACACAAAAAGACGTTTTCTACCTTGTCCGTTGGTTGCCCTCCCAACCTCAAATAAAACCAACCATAAGGTGTAGAGGTGTTTTGGTCGTACTCCACAGTGCGATGATTTTCTCTAGGCTTTGACCAAACTAATGCGCCAGTTTTTTCACCATCTAAATCACGCTTGATAAACAAAATATTTCGTTGCTCATCCATGTAAAGCAACTGATTATTATGTAATCCTTGCACAATATAATCTGGTATGTAGCGTTTCTCGTCCAAATACTTGTGCAACACTTGCCAAACAACTTTATCCTCTGGTGGTGGGGTGAACTGAGGCTGTCGATGTTTGCGTTCAATAAGAAGAAGAAACTTTTCTAACTGCTCAATTGGGAGTGGTTTAGCAGGAATCACCAGAATTTGATTAATGCGCTCATCATCACGTTCTGGCTGGTAGTCAATTTCAAAATGCTTCTGCAATCCTGGGAAGGTGTAGGCAGGCCCCAAAGATGTACCGCTAAATTTCTGGTCATTCCAGGAATACGAGATACCTTTACTTTTGCCATTGCGTGTTACACCGTGACGCACCTCAATACCTAACAGTTGCAATCGTTCCATCAGTTGGGGCATGGTCGGTTTATCTACTGTGGCGCGGTCGATTAGTTCAATTAGTTGGGTTTTGATTGGCTGTTGTGGCGGCGTGTTTCTCTCACCCTGCTCATACTCCAATTGTTCTCTCTCAAATCGTTGCTGTTGCCCGGAACTGGGGGCGCGGCTCAGTTTCTCTTTACTACTTAGAGCTTGCTGTAACCCATATTCTAGTTCTAGCTGGCGAATGATTTTTTCAGAGCGCACATACTCCCAGCTATCACGGGTAATCTTGCCGTCATCCAAACTGATTCTGCTGGCGCAAATGTGTATATGGTCGTGGTTGCGATCGCTGTGGCGGTAGATGGCATATTGGTTAGCTGTGTAACCCATTGCATTCATGTACTTGTCGGCAACCTCGCACCAAGTATCATTGTCTAGCTGTTCGCCTGGGCTTAGTGAGAGCGAAACATGATGAACTACTTTCTCTGCTTCTGGATTAAGTTGTCGAGACAGTCGAAATTCTCTGGCTAGTTCTCTGGCATTTGTGCCAAACATATTGCCGCCAATTAAGGATGACTCCTCTTTGTTTTCAAGATAGTCAAGGAGTCCGCGAAAGCTTTTACCTTTGGTTTGGTTGCCAATCATTTTTACTCCCAGTCTTCCGAATCACTGTCATCATCAATGTCATCGTCATCAATAATTTCAGTTTCGATTTGGGACAGTTCCCGACCAATTTGTTGTAAGAGTTCTTGTAACTGTTTTAGTTGTTCTGGATCTGCGGGTGGTCGCAGTCCCATTTTAATAGCTGTGTTAGTAGCTCTAGTGAGTTGATTAATATTGCTGCCGATGCAGACTAATTCTCTGTAAGTAGCTAGGGTTATTTTGCTCAGTCGTTTGGGCAGTGGTTTTAGTAAAACACTGCGTCTTGTTAATTCAGCTATGCTAAGTCCCGCGTCTGATGCTTTCAACTTAATCATCTCGTGTTCGATTGCGTTGACACGAGCCTCTAATGTCTTAGTACGAAGCAGGTTTTTTGACAGTTTGGGGCGCATAACCGAGGGAGGTATGAGAGGGGGTTTCCAAAGGGGGACACTTCCCACTTTGGCAAGCCTGTCGTCCGAGCGTAGCGAGGTTTGCCGTAGGCAAAAGGCACGGCTTGCTTCTAGCCCAAATACGGGGTATATGAGGTATCCCTGGCTACGTGTGTACGGAGGGCAGAGCAGGGGGCTGAAGGCAGGAGTATAAAGGCGTAGCCGTGCTGCTGATCATCCTACAACTTACAGGGGAGGATAGCAACGGCGTAGCCAGGAATTTGAGATAATCAAGCAGGAGGTAAATTCTGGTTTGGCGTAGCCACAGCACAAGAGATAAAAACAGCGTAGCTGCTATATGAAAATTCTCTGATTCAGCGAAGCTGCCACACAATATAATAGTCCGGCGTAGCCACAATACTAAAAAATTATTCAGCGTAGCTGTTTTAAGTAAAATTATCTGATTCAGCGTAGCTGTAATAGCCAGATTGTTTAGCATTAGCTTGAATAAGACTACCAGCGAAGCTACAACACTAAAAAATAGTTTGGCGTAGCCGTAGTACAAAAAGGTAAATCGGCGTAGCCTCAATAGCCGATTTTTGTAGGATTTTGAAAATCAATTGGTACAAATTATTTCAAATAGCCGATAATTATCAGTTAATCAGAATTCACGAGATAACCATGAGTGAACATCAGAATTCAGAAGTGATTACGAAGGGCAAGATTGATAAGGCTATCAATCTACTTAAGGAGCAGAAACCGAAAGAGCGAGAGGACATCTCAGACAGAGACGCAGTTCGGAAAATGAGACGGTACATTGAAAAACTGACCTCTGATAAGTATGGCTACAGTTATGATGAAGTGTCAGAGATGCTGAAAGGGCTGGGCATCAATTTGAGTGGTGGCCGGATTAAGTATTTATTAGGCGAGTTGAAGAAAAGCAGCCGTCGCCAGAAAAAGACATCTTCAAGCGATGATAATAATCCGTCATCAAATCTGGCTACTTCAACTCAGCTAGCAGTTGTAAATACTGCATCAGATAAAGCTAGTAGTGAGCCGGATAAATCAACAGTTAATAGTGCAAAGGGCAAGAGAAAAAGTAAACAGCCAGCACCGCAGCAGCAACAGGCTGAATCAAACCTATAATTAGAAAAAATCCTATGAATATAGAATTATTAATTGGAACATGGCTGTTAACGGGAAGCATTTCTCTAAACAGCGACATAAAATTTATCGGTGATGAACCAGATCCGAATGGTGTCGAAAATTGGTTGAATGGTAACAGCAACAATTTAATTGCTCAGGTAGAAGCAACCGAAGGGCTAACTCTAACTATCTCATCAGATGGGAAATTTTTTGAAGAAAGAACAGGCGAACCAAAAGTTTATTGGTTTGACAGAGAAGGGGTATTGGAGTCTGAAGTTATACCGTTTAACGGTCATCTAAGTTTCTATGACTCTAAAGCCTTCTTATTGCTTGATGATCTGGTATCGTGGGCTGTACCTAGCGATGAAGTTAATAAAAAAAAGCTCAGATACGATGATGGTGACACGAAAATAGCTGATAGCATTGAAGTTCAAGGCGAACAGCTTATACGAACCATCTCAGTAGTAACGGATGAACTTTACTTAGATAGAGTAATTATCGTATACAAAAAAGCAAATAAGTGAAGGTATGCGCTAGCCACTTTTCATCCTCGTCTAAGTCAGCCAAATTTTTATTACTACCGCTATTAAGACTATCTACATAGCAGGAGTAATATTTTTTCTTTCCGTAGCCCAGGCAGCAACAACATAGAAACAATGGCATCCTAGTTTTAGTCTTTAATCAGGTCAAGTTAGCCACATAATAGGAATCAATATGGGAGAAGCTCAAAGGCGTAAAAAGTTAGACCCCAATTGGGGTAAATCGGGAGGATTTAAAAAGTCAGACCCCAATTTGGGTAAATCCGAAGAATTTAAAAAGTCAGATCCCAATTGGGGTAAATCCGAAACATTTTATCATCCCAACAAACCTAAAATCACCTACTTGACTGAATCACATCCCGATTATCAAACCGCCTCTGACATTAAAAATGCTCACTATGCTGGCAAAACTCGTGTTTACCTTGTTCGCTTAGATTATGACGATGGTGAGTATTTTATCGGCGCAGTCAACACATTCTTAGTCGGTACTGAAATTACAGTCAACGCCATCTGGACTCCCTACCCCAACAGCCAACGCACAGGTCTAGAAATTCTAGACCTTATCCGTCGAGATATTGGTTTAAAAGCTAGAGACGAAATGTTTCAGTCCGATGCTGTTCTGATCGACTTTGAATCTGAATAAATTTTTTAGCAGTTGGGTACTGGTGATGATTCTGATTCAGCAATCAACATCGGGAAGTATGTACGGGCTAACCACTTTTCATCCTCGTCTAAGTCAGCCAAATTTTTATTACTAACGCTATTAAGACTATCTAATAGCAGGAGTAATATTTTTTCAAACTTAGCCCAGCCCTAGAAGCATTACAATTCTCAAAGCTTTAGTTTAATTAGACTGATGACATTCACCTATTCTCTATACCCAGATAATTGGTCAGAAATTGCCACGGAAGTTAAGCAACAAGCCCAGTGGCGTTGTCAAAAATGCGGGTTACAGTGCATTCCCCCTGGTGAAAAAACATCAGAATTTACACGCTCAAAACGCAGAGTGTACACCCTACAGGTTCATCATTGGGACAGAAATCCAGCAAATAACCACACAGGCAACCTTATAGCTCTTTGTAGTGCTTGTCACCTTTTATACCATAGAGTAGGTAAATCAAATGTTTCACCGGGGCAGCTATCTTTGTGGTAAATAAGTCATGGATGATGATACTCAAGAACTAATCGCAATTCAGCAAGAACTTTCAGGAATCAGCGATCGCCTGAGAAAGATTTTTCCGTCAACTCATCCCCAATTTGACAGCGTGTTTGAAGACGTGGGTGCAGCTGGATATTACATCCGCGAAGCTGGTTATCGTCTGGAATCAGTTCTTATGACTGTTCAAGGTGATAGCGCAGGTTCTGCGAGTGATGCAGAGATTTCAGAAACTGAAATTGAGTAAACTTCAGTAGGCAAACAACGAAAGAAAGTCATCAGCAAGTCAGCCCTAACTTGGGGCGTGCAGAAATTCAAAACTCGCCGCATCGCCCTAGTACTAAAAACTTCGGCAACTTCCGCCACCCCCTCTAACAGGTGATCTGGTGATGACTCCGATTCAGCAATCAACATCGGGAAGTATGTACGCGCTAACCACTTTTCATCGTCGTCTAAGTCAGCCAAATTTTTATTACTACCGCTATTAAGACTATCTAATAGCAGGAGTAATAATTTTTTAAAGTGCTGCCAGCCCCCCCATCTCTGGGTAAATCGGCTCACCCAAGCTTGGGAGATTTCAGCAATTTTAGCTAGAGCCTTTTGTCCAATTTTCTGGTGTGACTGCCAAAGGTGCGTGAAAGCGTTGACTATAGCGTGACCTGTCTGCTCACTGGCGTTACCCGCTTCTGGGCAGAGTTGGAAAGCATCAACGCTTTCTAATTTCACTCCTGGTAATTCACGATCGAGGAAATTGAGGTCATAGTCAGCGCAGAAGTAGAATGTTAGCTCCACATTGGAGCGACGATGAGCGCGTAATCGCCCAATCTCTTGGATGATTTCTGCACGGATCAGGTCTGTGAGATACTTTTGGAAAGCGCTGTTTTTATCTTCCAGGTTGACTGGTTCACCAGTCATCACCTGATATTGTGCTGCTAAAACACCGATGTTTTGGTAAGGAATGCCAAAACTAGCGATCGCATCACACTCACTAAACCTGTTAACACCACGCCCATCGACAAAGTGACCGTATTCTGTGCGGCCCTCGGCTTGGGTTGCAATCTGTTTCCAATCGATAATGCCAAGGTTGGGGCAGAGTTTTTTCAAGGTTTCTTTGAGGGCATTAACACGAGCGCTTAGTGGGAGAGAGCGATTTTTGGGCAGTTTACCCAGCCCAGTGACGTTGACGACTTTTAAATTGCGGTAGTCTGGGCGTTGTTGCTCGATGATTAACACAGGATCATTGATGCCCAGTTTCAATCTCAAATCCTGGGATTTGAAAGTGGCATCAAGGTAAATATTAAATTTTGCAGAGTGGGCCAATTCAGTATGTTTGGGGTTTCGGCGGTAAATGCTGAGTACACCCCATTGAGATTGGAAACTACCGTCACCCTTCCAAGCTTCGAGAAAGTCAGGCAACCAGTAATTAGGCAAGTCAAGAAACTCTCTGCCTGCCGTTCGTGCGCTGTCTTTAACTACCTTTTTGGCAGCATAACGAGCCGCAGAACTTTTTTTGAGTTGTTTATCTTGGGTAATATCAATTGAGTCCAAGTCTTCTAAGAAAGTCAAATCAGGTTCTACAGTTTGCTGAATCGCTTCGATATCTAAGCCTGTGGGGAAAGGGGGCAGCAGCGCTCGGATACTGGCATCATCAAAGCCGTAGCGGTCAGTGGGTTTAAGTTGCTGAGTTAACAGTTCGTGTAAAACTAAGAGTGCAGGTTGCAGCTGTGACATTATATTTGGTTCTAACAGTAGCAGTTTGCCCACAGTGGTTTCAAAATCGCCTCGGTTCACATCAACGCTCCGCACGGGCTTGATGAGTGTACCAGCTTCTTCCCATAAACGCCCAACGGTGAAAGTTTGGTCAGCAGCGTTAGTTAAGGTAACAGGGGTAGAGTCGGGGTGCGCTCTGAGTTCAGAATAATTTTGAATTGCACTGCGCTTTTGAAAGCGGAAGCCAAAACCGTCACCACTGGCAAAACGGCACTGATTCTTAAGGGAACAACCGCCACAGATGGGGCTGATGCCGCTCTCTTCAAAATCAAGGCTGCTAAAATTCTTGTTACGAAATGCGTTAAATAAATAAGTTCTGTGACAATTGCCATCAGTGTCGGCAGTTTCACCCGCTTTAGTCCACAGTTTAAAGTCCTCACCTGTAGGAGTTTTGCGGGTGGGATCTAGTTTAAAGCCGTTGTGCCGCACTGGTAAGTCAACAAAATTCGTCTCAATGGGTAGAGTAGATGGGTTTCTGTGGTTGGCATCTTGGTAAATTAGTTTATCAACGCCGAATAAGGTCGCCGTCAATTGCCCCGCGTTGTAAGACTTACCCAGTCCAGGGTGAGAATTATCTAAGATTTGTGTCCAGCCCTTAGAAACAGCTTCCACCCAAGCGGTAATATGTTCTTCTGGCTGGCAGGAGATAGAGATATTGCCTGTAACTTCAGTTATGTACGGGATATTGCCGGGCTTGTAAATAATTACATTGGGCGAAGGCGTGTCAATTTCGGGTAATGGCTTTGGTGTTGGTGGGGCTTTAAATCCTTTAAATATCGAACTAAATGGAGCGATGGCTTGCTTTAATAAATTTTGGAAGCTGCTCAAGTCCTCTCTGACTCGCCCAAGTTCCCATTGCTCACGGCTAATCAGCCCTTTGTCACGTTGATATGGTTCATACTGGCGTTGCGGGAAGCGAAAGCCATACTGTTTGGCAATGTGAAACAGTGTGCCGATTGAGATTCCCCCACGTCTAAAACTGCGAATCTTAGCGTGGATGTTCCACGTTGAACCCTTGATGCTGGGCGACCACTGCTCGGCGATGATTTCCGCCTCAGATGCCCCATACTGGTTAACCAGTGCCATCAACACCTGACGGCATTCGTCATAGTTGCCGCTTCCTGGGGTGCGTGGTGGGATGAATGAAAGTGCGTTCTGGATTAGCTGGTCAATGTCCCAGCCTTCAGTGAGGGAAATCTCACGCCACTCTTTACGCCGTGACTCAATTTCCTGAATTCTTTGCTGATACTCAATACGCTCCTGTTGCGCGATCGCAATCGCTTCACTTATCCATTCTGCGGGTATTGTGGCTTCAGGGTTGACCAGGGGAAATTCTGCCTCTGTGCTGCCGTAAAATACACGGGAAGCGTCTTTACAAGCTGGATCATGCGGTAACTGCTGCATGAGGAAGCGCGTACAAGCTTCTACAGTGTCAGCGCCTTGGACATATTCGGGAAGAAGGAAAACCAACCGGAATTTATGCCAGTCTGGTTTATGACTGGCAGTAGTGTAAATTAAAGCACAGTGTTTTTTAATGAAGGGATGGGCTAGGGCTTCTTCGATCGTTAATTGGTGATCGTAAACTTTGATGTAATTCCCGTTTTCGTCCTTGATTGGTTTGTCATAAGCATCACGGGCGATATTAGAATTATCAATGTCGAGTAGTAGCCACTGAGAACCGATAATATTGGCCTTACTGCGCCATTTACCGTTTAACAGTCCGGCACAGATAGCGTGACCTGCTTTAATATGTTCTTGAACATCGGCTAGAGTGCCTTCTACATCAATGAAGTTACCAGCCAGCTTCTTAAAGTCCCAGTCTTTGTTTTTTCCAGTGGCGTTAAACGCAAACCTGATTATGCGACTCTCAATCAACTCAAGTTTTGTCTTTACAGCAGAAAAAGTTTCTGATTGGCCTGCTGATTGTGCCGATACTGAGTTATGAGATTGTTGTAATGGTGACATGAGAGCTATTCCTCCTGAAGTGTGTTGGAGGAATTGGAGCTATCCCGAAAGTAATCTTTTAGTACAAACGTTCAGAAATATAATCAGGTAAAATTGCTGAGTTAATGTTTTTCTGAGTAGTCAGTGTTACAATGGGTTAACACTCCAAAAGGTTTGATAAGATTACTATTAGGGATATTAATTAGGCTTGCGACCCGATAACCCCAATTCCGTTGGAAAACCCTGCTGTCTCGTCGAGACGTGGGGTTTTCAGTTTTTAGTCTATTCGTACTTGGCTAACCAAGCCTTGACAAACTCGGTGACTTCCTCCTGTTGAATAACAAATGCAGTACCTTTTCTCCTGAGAGCTAGAAGTCTCATACTTCCAACTTCAGAATAAAGATGTGGATTGTGATCACTAGCCGCCTTGGTAGGAGGCCATAAGACCAAAACTTTTACTGTCGGCGTTTTTGTCACCTCTTTCGAGGACATTCCGAACAAGGCTCTATTTTTAGTTAGCCATCTCTCATAATCCGATAGCTCAACTAGTGGACAGGGTTTCCAGGTGGTTAAACCACTTTTATTCTTCTTTTTGACCTGGATAATTTCTTTGGTTTCGTTGTAGACAACCTCACTATCTCCCCGCGAACGAATGGAGATAAACAAGTGCGCTCTTTGTGGAAACCTGATAAACAAGTCAATCGGGTTCTTATCTTCTGGCTTAAGCACAGGAAAGATTTGTATCCCCTTGCTTTTAAACTCATTCAAAAGTACAGCTGTTAATTTTTCTAACCGCGCCAGTTTTTGAATTGCTACCAATGGCTTGTAAGCCAATCCAAAAAGAACCCAGCCAAATGGATGAACTATGCCTCCTGTAGCCAGCGCAGCACCACCAGCCGCTAGAGCTTGAGTGGAAGCATAGTCTTTCGCCTCCCTAAGCATCTCTAATGCCGGTTCGTTGTGCGGCGGGAGTTGAAAATCGGGTTGTGGGTCTTTCACGGCTAACATTGGGGACATCAAAAATAATGATGTGAAATTAGCTTTTTCTTTACTGATACTAATGCTTGACACTACATTTTTGAACCAATAGCTATTTATTAGACTCTTTATCCAGTGCTGGCAGTTGGTACTTCCTATTTTTCTTCAGACTTTATCCAATTGAGAATTAGTTCTCTTGCTTGTTGGCTCATGGACGTTTTATTACGAGCGCAGGCTATTTTAAACTGTGTTCGCTCATCGTCCGACAAGAAAACAACAAGTTTCACTGTTTTATCTCCTGTTTCTTCAGAGTTATCCATCTCACCTATTGCTGTACTTGGCTCAATTATGGCATTAGGTTAAGTTACAGCAAATAAGTAACATAGGTAAGTTGCATTAACTTACCTATATAGGTTAACATAGCATTAGTTAGCCAAAAACAGCCACAAAACAAAGGCAACAGAAGCCAGAAAGTGATGTTAAGGCGAACCTGTAACTGGATATCTGGATTTGTGCTGATTTAGCTAAAAATCCTGGTAAATCCTCGCAAATCAAGACTTTAACAATTATCAGAACCATGACAGCTATATATTCCAATGCCAAAAACTGGCTAGTTCAAGCAGACTTGTTAGCCAAATCAGGGCTAACTGACCTCACAGGAGGTAAGGACGCAGGAGCAGGATATGGCAAAGCAATCATCGGTGATTTTTCTATCATGATGCCAGCCGCATACTCACTTGTTCGCAACCGCAACATCATGCACCACGAAACCATCTCAAAAGATGGGGCATGGGTTCGCTATGTAGAAGGTTCTCGCCTGGACTTAAAAGACGTTCAATTCTTTTGGGGCAGTGCGGCTCTAGCCCAAAGTGACCACACCCTGTTACACGAAGATAAGGCGAAAAAAGCAGAACTGGCACTAGAAAGCATCCTTGCAGACTTAGCAGTTCTGAATATTCCCGATGGGTTCAAACTTTCGATTAGTTTGAGCAATCACAACCCAGAACGCTGGGCAACTGAGATTAAGCGCAGAGTCGAAGGGACTCACACCTTTGAACATCTGCATCCTGTGACTCGTTCCATTGTCACCAAGACAGTTGAAATTGTTGTTACTGGCATTTACCCTGAAGGATTTGGAAGCATTGCCCACTGCTTATTTGGTGAAGCGTCCCTGGTACTTGACCCCTCAGAATTAGCGATCGCACTCGATATCGGTTCATCAACTTGGTTGATTACCGTGTTTAACGGTAGTGGTGCAGTAATTGACAGACACCTGATTGAAGGTGGAGCCGGTGAACTGCATTCGATGATTGCAGAGGCACTAGACAAGCGAAACGACCGAGTTAGTCTGCTGTCCAAGGATGTGAAGCACTCGCCCAGCTTGGTGAACCAAGGGATTATTGAAGGCACTTTCACTTATGGAGGCAACCACCTGACAGGCAAGAAGTTTGAAACCGAGTACAGCCAGTGCCTAGATGAATGGTGGAGTAACAGGATTGAGAAATTCGCCAACTTTGTGACTGCTGGCAATTATCTAGACCGCGCTAAATACCTTGTCGCCTGGGGTGGTGGTGTTTCGCTGCCAGTGGTGGATCAGAACCTAGCCGGTTTTGGCTTTGTGATTTTGAACAATCCCCAATTTATCAATGCTTTGGGGTTGAAACTATTAACTCAAATATCTCTAGGAGCCTAATCAATGAATTACGAATCTCGGCGTATAACCATCTCCTACCTAGCAGTAATTGAATTGTGCAAAATTTTTGATTTACCTCAAGATGCGCCAACACAAGCATTATCAGCAGGTGTAGAGAAACTGATTTTTCAACACGGCAATGTGCAAGCATCACCCAAAGTTGAAACTTCACTTTCTACACAGCCCAATAAATCGGCACTTAGCGCAATGGTCACTAATTTCAAAGGGGCAGCATGACCAAATCCAGATTTAGAAACACGGTTTTAGGCATTGGTGCAACAGCAGCAGCGTTAGCCCTTGGCTACTTTGGAGTGCAGCACCTTGGCAGAAACAATATGTTCACCATTGCCGCAGCCGTGGGTGGTGCAGGGGCTATCAGCTATGTACTTCAAAAGCCGAACCAGCCACAAGCGCCAAACAGTGAGCCAGAAGCACCAACCGCACCGATGAAAACCCAAAGGAGAAGAAATAAGTCATGAGCGACCAAGAAACCATGCAGACACAGCCAAGCCTAACGACCACCGAAATAATGACCATCATCCTCGGTTGCGAACAGATTCTTCGGTTCGTGCAAGCATCTCCCAATTACAAGCAAATCGAAGCCTCCGAAAGGTTCAGTACATCGAATGACTTAAAGATGGGCGATGCTGTGCAAGCTTTGATGGAGATTCACGAAGCGATTCTAAATATCGAGTTCTACTCTCAAGTTTGAGGAACTTATGTTAGAAACGACAACTTTGCAACGTAATCACCTGTACGAATTTCGCGGTCAACAACTGCGCTACAGCCATCAGTCTAATTGTCGAGTCAATGCCCCTTTCATATTCAATGACTCTAAGGGCAGAAGAAAAGAACTAAGCCAAAACCAAGTACAGAGGGAGGTTTTTGAACTTGTTGAATTTCGTGAGAACTGATGATGAAGCGATTGCACCGACGACCAATCATTGCAATCGCCTCACTCCAGGACGTATCTCTCGCCGCAAAAACGAAAGTACATAAGGATCTTAGCAGCATGGCACTCGATTACAAAAATCCCAACGATTGGGGACGCTGTTCTTTCACTGATAATGCTTTGAAACTCCAGCAATTTAAGGCTCTTAACCCAACAGCTACGAAGCGCGAAATAAATAGTTTTCTTTGCAGCCTTTACTTACCCCTCACAGGAACTGAATTCTTAGCAACTCATGAAACTATTGATGACCATCCATACTCTGCTGCATTTGGTCAATTCTTGGGTAATGGGATTGACGCGGACATTGCAAATATATTGGCGTTTGGTGAGAAGAGATTTGATTTAATTTCTGAAGATTTTGATGATCCAATACGGCAACTAGCAACGAGAATTTATAGCCGATTTGAAGAGATGGGTTACTGGGATAAGTTGCCCCAATCATCCAGCAATATCGACTACGACAACATACCTTATTAGGAGGTTCAGTAATGGATTTTGCAATACGTAATCCGGTCGTTGGTCATGCAAGCCATATTGATGAAAAAGCGCTTTCCTGGGGAGGGTTTGAGTCTGATATATTGGGCTATCTCTCTGATATAAATAAGCTCGAACAGTTTGCAGATTACGCGAATAATGCCCAAGAATTATCTGACCGATTAGAGCCTTTTTTAGACAACGCCAAGGTCGTCTTTGAGGCGATGGAGAAGCTGACCAAAGGACAAGTTACCTGGACAGAACTTCGCAAACAATACGGCTCTCATGTAGCGGGTGCTATCGCCAAAATTCGCAAACTCAATTCGGAATTTGATTCAGAGATGAGTAAAATAGATGCCCAAGATAGAGCCGACTTGTTGCGAATTGACCAAAAGCGTAAACACGCTTTAACTGAAGTTGCAGCCCAATTACACCATGATTTGCAAGCCGAATTGTGGAGACATGAAAACAAGATAAGTGGGATAGAAAATAGACAAGTTGTGCAAGCCGAAAGGCAAGCAATCACAACAGGACTGAGAGAGAAACGACAACAATTGTTAGCCCGTGCAAGGTATGGCTCAAGAGCATTAGAGCCAAATCAAACACCCCAGGAAGTGATACCAGTTACTAGCCAAAATCATGCACCAGCATCTAGTGTTTCTGCAACGGGAACAGTTCGCGGTTGGGGTGCAATGTTGGGTAATTTATGGCAGAAGTTAGGCGACCGATAACTATTAGTTAGGTAAGGCTGATGCTAGTAAGGAAACGAAATGAAGATTCCCATAGCGTCAGCCCTTTCTTGCATGAAGGGCTGGCACAGACTCCACAACAACAGAAACAAGAGAAACCATCACAACCGCAACCATTACAAGAAAATAACAGAGGTAGAACATTTAGACGTGCTGGTAATGCTTGTGAAATTGTGGCTGGCAGTTGTTTAAACAGTGCAGTGATTTTTACTTTTCACCTGTTGCAAGTTCACCCCGTTGGAATGTTCCTAGCTGTAGGTACTGCACACCTGTATTTTACTGCCACTGCAACAGGTGAAGGGTTCAATAATTTCGTCACTAATTTAATGACTGGATGCAGTGCGTCATTAGCCCTATTGTGTGCGCTCAATGAACCGATTAGTGAATGGAATGAAGCGAGAACTTCTACTAGTACAGCTAATACTTTTATTGAGTCGGTTTATAAGCCAAAAACTGCTGAATCTTCAAGTTGGATGGATGGTGCAGGAGTGGGCATATTTCTAGCGATATTAATGTTTTTTCTATTTGGTGGTAAAAGAGGTAAATGAACTATCTATCTGAGAAACATAAACAGTTATCCGAGTCGCAACAATCGGGTTTAATGAAGTGGTTTGGTCGCTTACCAATGGACAAGAAAGCTGTTGCAATTGGGCTAAGTTTAACTGTGGGTATTAGCTCGGCTGCGATGGCTTGGAAAGGAACCAGCAGTGATCGGATCTACTTTTGTGTCAAAACCCCTTCAAAAACATTGACCTGTGAGGATAAAAATGGACGACCTTTCAGGATGACCCCATTTTATTGGTCACAGTGGAAGAGTGATGGAATGCCGCGCCAAATAGTGCGTAACCCAGCTATGGGGGTAAACGGCTTAGTCAAAGCAACTAACCCATATAAAGCGTTTTGGGCGTTTGGTGGATTCCTGGGGTTTGCGCTTGCTGGCTGGATGCTTCGCCATTGCCAAGAGGAGGAGAAGCAGAGAGCAGTTTTTGAAGACATCGCCCAAAAACGGGACGCAGCAAAGGCAGAGATGGCCGCACGTTCCGAGCTACTAGAGAGTTGCCGAGACGTTGCGATCGCAGAAGTGCAATTACAAGCTGACCTGGATCTAGTCGCTAATGATCGCACTGTGGATATCCAAAAAGCCGAGATTTACGCCCACACGGAGATTGAAGTTACCCAAATGGAGGCAACTGATGCCATTTTTGAGGCGCAAACGGCTGGGATGACTGAGCAACAGAAGGCAGATTACATTAAGCAGTTGCGTGAGATGAAAACGCCTTACCTGCAAGGGAGTCAGACATTGCAAGGGACGATTGACCCCAACGATAAGGTTACTGGAGATGAACAGGGCGCAATCGCACCGGGAGCAACCCCAACAGGTGATTACCTTCACCCATCAGAAGGTCTTGCCCTAAATACTTTGCAAGCCCTAGCCAGAGCCGATAGTTCCACTGCTTTAGTTGCTGCACCAGGGAGTGGTAAATCAGTCACCCTCAATTATCTAATTGGGAAAATCTTAGCTGATTCCCCGACGGCTGATATTTGGGTGATTAGTGCTAAGAATGATAGTTTCTGCGGTTTACGAGAGAAGGAGCGGGTAATTGTCTTTGATCAGGAAAACCCAGACCTAGCAAAAGAGGTAATTGACAACTTTTACACGGACTACAAAAAGCGTAAGCAACTACCAGAATCAAAGCGCGAATCCTTACCACCATTGATTCTAATTCTGGATGACTGGTTAGTGATTGCTGACCAATTAAGCAAGCATTACTCGGATTGGAATTATGGGAGTAAATTGCTTGATATTCTGCTGATTGGTCGAGAGTTTAATACTAAATTTATTGCTTCCCTACAGTCTTTTAATTTGGCGGCTTTGGGCATTGAAAAGATGGATGCTCAAACTCGTCTGTGTTTGAATTTATTGCTCTTAGGTAACAGGTATATCAAGAATGGAAGGGAGCAAGAATCTTATGGGGTACTGGAGTTGATTTTAAATAGAGGTGACATTATCCCAGGTAAGCAAGAACGGGAGCAAATTAAATCTAAATACTTGGATATTAAAGCAGTCTCCTATCAAAACTTACGCCCAGTGATGATTGCTTCTGTTGGGGGGTTTGTAGTTGCCTTAATGCCTCAATTATCTAATCAAGCCAAGTCAATTGCTTCGGAGCAGGAATATTTAGATAGAGTATTTGACCTGGAATTTAATCTAACTGCTGCTCACCATCACCAGCCGAAACCATTATCTGAGGTAGCAAAAAAGATTTATGAATACTTCCAAAATGTCAAGACTAAAACACCAAAAACATTACGCGATTTGAAGAAAGCAGATAGGTTATCCGGCTATTCAGAGTCAGAATTAGTTGATGGTTTAGCTGAATTAGTTAAGGCTGAAAAGATAAATTCTGATGGCAATGATAGCTACTCCCTACCTGATTGGTGAAAGTCCTGCCGTGATGCCGTGGTCATAATAAGGGATGTTTTACGGGCTTTTCTCGGTGTCCACGGCATCACGGCAAATCACGGCAATCCATGCCATGTATAGGTCGTAGCCTACGGCACTGCTACGGCAGCACGGACACCCACGGCAGAAGCATCAATAATAAGTCCGCCAATAAACAGCCATTTATTATTAGAGGATTAATACAATCATGCTGAAAATAGTAATTGTTGAACCAGAAACATTCACTCTCTTAGGCATCAAAGGCGCTATTTCACAATCTCCTGATATAGAAGTAACTGGTGATGCCACCAGTGGGAAGATAGGTTTTCAGTTAATTGAACAGACCAACCCTGATGTTGTGTTAGTTGATTTACTCTTACCCGACATGAGTGGTTTAGAACTGACTAGCTCAATCAAAAGGAAAACTAATAGTAAAGTGGTGATTTTTACTAATCAGACTCATTCCGACTTTATTAAGTCAGCTTTTCGTCATGGGGCTGATTCTTATATGCTCAAGAGTGCTGATATAGAATTGATTGAACTAGCCATCAAGAGAGCTTACTCTGATGAATGCCTGCTTGACCCGAAGCTGGCTAAAAAACTGTTAAAAAGCCTTGATAAAAATAGATATATTGACCCAAACTCCGTTGACAAAAACTTGCTTGACTCTCCCACCGAACGACAAATACAAGTCCTACGTTTACTGGCTCAGGGTTTAGGTTTTGAACAGATTGCCAAAGAAATGTTTCTCTCTGTTAGTACAGTCAAACATTATGCCAGCGATTTGTACAGTAAATGGCACGTCAAGAACAGTTATGAGGCTATCAAAAGAGGGGCGATGCTCGGTTATATCGACTATAACTTGATTGTGAATGAATGATGTATTGGTGAGGAGAGCGAAAGAATTAAATCGGGGAGTGGTAGGATTTAATTATTCTCTTTAATGGCTACATCTGTAAGGGGGTTAGGTTCGATTAACTGGCAACAGCAATGTATCTTCAATTTCCTGGCGAACTGGACGACTCACGTAACATTCGCTGTTAAGACAATCAATTAGCAACTTATTAGCGTCATAATACTGTTGCAATAGTTTTCTCTGGTCGCCGTTGAACTGCCAGTCATGTCCAATATTGCGATGTTTAATCATCAAGGATCTGAGTTCTTTAGCCCAAGCATGACCACTTTCTTGCCACCAATGCTTAAATGATTTTTTATCATCAGCCCTTGGGTCGGGCAGTTGGTCTTTGAGTTGTTGTAGCGATCGCTTTAATTCGAGGTCGAGGGCGAGGGCGAGGGAGCGGTCGAGGAAGCGGTCGAGGAAGCGGGAGAGGTCGCGGTCGAGGAAGCGGGAGAGGTCGCGGTCGAGGTCGCGGTCGAGGTCGCGGTCGAGGTCGCGGGAGAGGAAGCGGGAGCGGTCGAGGGAGCGGGAGAGGGAGAGGTCGAGGTCGAGGTCGCGGGAGCGGTCGAGGGAGAGGGAGCGGGAGAGGGAGAGGGAGCGGTCGAGGGAGCGGGAGAGGGAGAGGTCGAGGTCGAGGTCGAGGGAGCGGGAGAGGTCGAGGTCGAGGTCGAGGGAGCGGGAGAGGGAGAGGTAAAGGGCCCGAATAGCCGCAGGTTTATAGGGGACTTCCAGAGAACTCGATTTCAGATTAGCCCAAGTGAGTAACTGTTGCAATGTTTCATCAGTAGTAAGAAGCATATCGATTTGGTGTTTCATCAACTGCAACACGGAGTCTGCACTCTCTAACATTCCCACTGTTAGTAAAAAGACTTCCCGCCACCGCTTTTCAGTAATGTGAGCAGCTAAGAGTTGTAAAGTTTCGTCTTGGGCTGCGTATGGGTTGGAACTGCTAACAAGTTTTCTGGCTGTAAAATATTCATGAAAGGTCAAGTGTGAGAAAGAGTAAATGCCTCTTGCCCTTTCTACGAACAAACCATGCTGGGCTTCAATTGACTTCAACACTGCTTCGCTATCCAGTTGTAGTGCTTCTAAATCAGTATTAGCCTCTGGTAAGTTACTGATGTATTTAGTAATGTGTCGCTCAATGTCTTTTTGTTTAAAAAAGTATTCCCCCCGGTCAAAAGTTTCTTTAGCAATTTGACTAAGTAAATCTTCCTTTCGTTTTAGGGATAGCTTCTTATATACTTGGTCACGTTCTATGTTTCGCTTGACATCCCATTTTTTTAGCAAAACATCCAAGCCTTCTTTATATAATTCAGAGCGATTTGTTGGAAAACTACCAGATTCTTCAAATACCAAACACAACAATGTCAGCAATAGTGGACTTGTTGCTAACTCCTGAATGGGTTTATCTTCTTCCAACTTCTTGTGAATTTGTTCAGCTTTTACTAGATCGTTCTTTACTTGGAACCATTTATTGGTAAAACTGACAATTTGTTGAAAGTTAAAGTCAGCAATTTCAACTTCAGTAAACTGCTCAAAAGTATATTCTCGTGCAGCGATTCGGCAGGTAATAACAACCTGATTTTGAGGAAATTTAGTTGTAAAGTCTCGAATTTCCTGCAACACCAGCTTGCTATCTACGTCTTTGACTTCATCTAGTCCATCCAGTAATATTAAGAGCTTGCCTTGATTAAGAAGTTGTTCTACAGATGTTAAATCAACAAGGTTTTCTGTATCAGCCTTAGTCCACTTGAAAAAAGATTCCAAAAATCCCGATTTTATTTTTGTATTGGGTGCAATGCCATAGCTCGCAAAAATTTGGATTAAATACTCCAATAAACTAGGCTTGTTGGATGCTTCTGCAAAGTCTTTCAGCGTAATAAATAAGGGGATACGCTTTGGCTGAAACCTGCCCTCGATACACTGAAGCGTTAAATATTTGAGGAAGGTGGTTTTTCCAGCCCCTGGTTTACCCAAAATCATCAACTTTGAGTACTTGTTGACTGCCTCCAGCCCAGAAACTCGTTTTTCATTCACTGTACCCAGACTAAATCGCTCAAAATCTTCCAACGAAATGCGACGCAGAAGTTCAGCAATTTCTAGCCGCTTACGTCCGGTTATTTTCTCCAAAATGTTGACACTGATGTAAATGTTGTCCAAACCTATTGGTTGATCCATATCTAGCACTCGTATGGTGCTACATCGGTTTTTAATGCTCTCCCGAAGGTTTTGGTTCTCTCGTGCAGTTTGCACTAGCTCATCAATACTTAGGGTTTTAACTGCAATTTCTTCCCCAGCTTCTAGTTCTGCAATTTCTTCCCACTCCAAGCCCAATTCTGTGCAAATAGCTTGGAATATACCATTCTCAACAGGTTTTCTGTCAAAAAAATTCTTGAGAGTTGGACGAGAACATCCGACAACCGCTCTAAAGTATTCCTTAGTCCACCCCTTCAGCTTAAATGCGTTGTTAGCTGTTTTTAGTCCTGCTGTTGATGCTTGCAGTGACCTTGATGACTTTGCCATTAACCCACCACTTTTACATAAGTCTTACATAAGTCTACGTCTTAATTTTGACCAAAGTTTTGAGATTCTGGGGTCTCATTGTAATAGAAGACAGTTAAAGCGAGTCTGGCAGCTACCAAACTAGCACTGAAAAATCTACTTAATGAGGTTAATCCAATGGTTAATAAAACTAACCCCACACAGTCTAATAATACTCTTGTCCAGTCACTGATGAAGATTGCCCTTTCACTGGGGTTTATGCTTGGTTCAGGTTTTGTATATGGTTTAGTTCAAACTGCTTTTTATCCCAAGCACCATGAACAATCTGCCCAAGCTGAACTCTGTCACGTTGGTCGTGCAGAGTACGAGATGTTGAAACCAGAAATGTCCTTAATGGAGGTGCGGTCAATCTTATTGTGCCGAGGTAGCGAACATAGCAGTTCTGCGACAACAGCAACCTTTGTTTGGGAAAATCCTGACGGTTCTAAAATCATGGTTACTTTTGAGCATGACTTGCTCAAGAATAAACAGCAGTCGGGATTGAAGTAAACAACTGGAGACAGGCGATCAAGCGAGTGCGATCGCCTTTTTCTCTTTGAAGTTGAACCCTTAGCTGGCCCAACCTGTGGCACAAGAGCGACCGCCATGAATAGGTTGATATCCGTGGCTGATAGCAACGATTGATCAACCCTTGGTATAGAAGAAGTATAGATAGTTGAGACAGCCCCACATGAGCCTCTGCTATTGGTGCAGATTATACCTGCAAGTGGTCAACGTGCTGCAAGCATAAGCTAATTTAATCAGCCAACGCCATCATGCGGGTTGTAGCGGTTGCGATTGATAAGTTGGAATTGATGAGGTGCGATCGCGTTGGTGTCGCCAACGGAGTTACAATACTTTGGGTCATCAATTACACGTTATCAGTCATTCGTGTAATCCCCGAATCGGCACAAAAATGAAAGTAGACGGCAACAGCATAAAACCCTGATTGTGGACATCCCACCAGGGCTTGCAGCAATCCTGGGCGAATACCAACTAAAACCGGGAGCAATGTTCCCTGGTATGCGCGGTGTAACAGAACGTCTGACCCGATTCATGGCAGACAAGATTCTACGGGATGCCTGCAAGCGGATTGGAGTAGAGGGAGTCAGCACTCATTCAGTAATAAAAGTCCGAAGTATCAAATTTTTCAACCACTTTTGGCAATTGAGTTTGATAAATAGATTACAATCTTTTATTTCAACAATATGACTTAAATAACATTTTTTTCTTTTTTTTGTGTTTAAAGTGAATATCATCGAAAAACAAAACAAAAGCGAGAAAAACGATGCTATTAGACACTGCAACCTTAATTTTGTCTGAAAATGCAGATGAAGATAACTTATCGCTTCAATCTGCACTTAGCGAAAATCACGTAGATTTAATTCAGGCTCTTGCAACAGCTATCACTGATGAAAATTTAAAAGTTTTTTGAAGGAAAAACCAAAGATTTTGTTGTTGCGAATCCAGACAGTGCTTGTGCTTATATGCCTGACGGACAAAAGTATAGTGGTAAGTTTGAACCTGTTCTATAATCCATTATTTTCTCGCTAAATCTCTAGTAAAAAGGATTTATTTCATGAGTTATCTTTTGGAACGGTGTGTCTTTAGATGTAATAGCAATAACATGAGATAATTTATTATTTAGTTTTAAAAAAATAACTATGGCACTGGTTAAGCATTAACTTCCCAGTGCTTTTTGTTTTTAATGTTTTAGAGGCTAGAGTAAGAAGAAAGGATAGATATTTTATAGAGGAAATCAATACTTATTTTTAGCGTGTTTAAATATTAAAAAAAGCAAAAACCGATATTTTTTGTATCAGAAAAATCATTAATTTATCTTCCTAGGAAATATAGTTTTTTTAGATATCTAATCTTAATAAGTAATACATCATGCCTAATGGTTCATCAATAAGAACAGTACAAACGACAGGTCGTTATTTGGTTCTGCTACCTGAAGGAGAAGCAAGTTCTGGAATGGCAGCATTAACGGATTCAACGGGGGTTAGAGATATTGATGATTCTGCTGTTAGTAATATAGGAGTTGCAGTAGTTGCCTTAGATCCAAATCAATTACAGTCTCTTATTGCTGCTGTAGCTGGACCACAACCTATATTAGCCGCTGAACCAGAACAGATTATGTATGCGTTAGAAAGCATTGTAATAAGTGGAGATACGGCTAATTATCTCCAAGGTTACAAAGATGGTGTCAATAATCTAGTAAATAGTTTGACAAATGATCAAGTTGCACTAAAAGAACAATTAACAACTTCTGCGTTTTCTAATGGTGCTACAACCTGGGGACTGCAAGCAACCAAAGTTGTCCGTAGTCGCTATAGTGGTGCTGGTATTAAAGTTGCAGTTCTTGATACGGGTTTAGACTTGACCCATCCTGACTTTGCTGGTCGCACTATTACTAGTCGTTCTTTTATCAAAGACGAAGACGTTCAAGATTTACAAGGTCACGGAACTCACTGTATTGGAACTTCTTGTGGACCTTTAAATCCACCCGAACCTTCTTCTCCCATGCGCTACGGCATTGCTTACAATGCAGAAATCTTTGCGGGTAAGGTTTTGAGTAATCAAGGGTCTGGTGCTGATGGAGGCATTTTAGCTGGCATTGATTGGGCAATTACCAATGGTTGTCAAATTATCTCAATGTCTTTAGGTGCGCCTACTCGTCCTGGAGATACTTACTCTCCAATATATGAAGAAGTTGCCAAACGTGCCCTTAGTCGAGGAACTTTAATTATTGCTGCTGCCGGTAATGAAAGTGCTAGAAATGGAAGACGACTAGTTCCTCCAAGTCCTGTAGGTCGTCCCGCTAATTGCCCCTCAATTATGGCTGTAGCTGCTCTAGATAAGCAACTACAAATTGCTTATTTCTCCAACAGTTCAATTAATCCTGATGGCGGAGAGATTGATATTGCAGGACCAGGTGTAGATGTTTATTCTACTTGGTCAACAGATCCAATGACAGTTCTACCACCTAATGGGTTGGGACCATCAAGATACGTCGCCATTAATGGTACTAGTATGGCGACTCCTCACGTAGCAGGAATTGCAGCCCTCTATGCCGAAGCAACTGGGAAAAGGGGATACGAACTTTGGGCTTTATTAATGCAAAATGCTCAAAGATTAAACTTACCATCAAGTGATGTGGGAATTGGTTTGGTTCAAGCACCTATTTAATATAACGTAAGTTAGGACATCTTGAATCTTGCTAAGATGATAAGTAGGTAAATAGAAAAAACATAAATCAATCTGTATTCTATCAAAGTTAACAAGTAGTTAAATTCTAACTACTGGAAACTGATAGTTATTACAAGTTTGGTGATATTGTGTTTGCTTGTATATATCTACTTATCAAACGATATATTTAGCAAAAATCCACTTTCTATTCAAAGTAATAAGATGTCCCAAGTTCAAGTATCTGTATCTGTTGACAATGTTCATTTACATCAAATTGGGCAAATTTCCCAACAATTACGGTTATACGGGATGAATGTGGAACAAATTTTATCCAGTATTGGTGTTATTAACGGTTCAATTCAATCCGAACTGCTTAATAGTCTTTATCAAATTGAGGGAATAAAAAATATTGAAACCCAACAAAATTACCAATTACTTCCTCCCAATTTTGATATTCAATAATTTTGAATCTTGATAATTTCAATAGAAATCTAAAGATTTTCTATGTGCAGGTGGCAAAATCATACTAACTTTTTTGGCTGACGAAAAACTTCGTATACTAAACATTATTTAATGCTAAAGGCATTTATAAGGTATTTACAAGGATTTTTTTAAAAATGGCATTTGTAAGGTAAACCAATGGCATTTCAATGGTATCTCAATGGCAAATATAAGGATTTATTTGCACCTAAAACAATAAAAATCACCGTTTTTTACAAAATCCTTCTTTTTTGTCAAAAATAAGGTACTGCAATGGCATCTCCAAGGTATTTACAAGGTAAACACAAGGTAAATCTAAGGATTTAGACCCCAAAAACCTCATTTACCACCCTGATTTCTCCGCCAAAAATTCCTGACCAAAACTTACGCACAGTACGCAAAAAATTTTGGCCAGTTTTTTGAGCCAAAACTAAAAAGACTTGAACCAACATCAAAAAACAATACTCACTAACTACATTTGTAATATCAAAACAGTACTCCACTTTTGAGTTACACCTTAGCGGCGCTGTAAACATCACTTATTACATAGGAATTATGTAGATTATAAGTATTGAAATAGTAGTTCTAAATACCTTGCTCAACTGGTAGCTGTTGGGTAGCTCAACTGGTGACACATAGCTACCAGTTGAGTAGTAAAAAAGCGAGTTGTTGAAAATTTGATGATTTTCCAACTGGTAGCTATAGAGTAGCCCTACTGCTACCAGTTGAGCAGAAGAAATTTAGAGAAAATTTCGGGCGTAATGCTTACTGACAATGACTTACAGCAAATTTTGAACGCTGGATTCATTCTCAATAACTTCAAAATTATTGAGAATGTATAATACATTTATGTTGCAATTGTGCTTCAATAATTCTTTCTAGAGCTTAACCTGCCACGCTAAAATTCGATTATTTTTCTTTGATGCTTAGTCACGAATTGTTCATTTTACAATCTCCACGCTTGTTAATAGAGATGAAACTTATTTTAAGTAGTGAAATTGTCTGATTAGTCACAGTTACAAATAGCAGACAAAAGTAACCTAAATCCCCGATTCCTGTGCAAAATGTCTGCTACTCTGCACAGCTTATACACGCATTGTCATGTTATAGCTGTCAGGAAACTTTGATTATTCACTACAAAATGTCTGCTATTTTGCACATCGCTTTGACCCCAAAATTGGTGTCTAATACATACACCAACTAGCTTTTAGGCACTTTTATCAAACTGGCGCATTCTCAATAACTTGAAAATTATTGAGAATTAATAATACATTTGTGTTGCAAACGTACTTCAAAAAACTGCTCAATCGAGTAATTGCTTGAGCAAGTGAATCTGTAATTCCAACTGTGAGATAGAGTAAATCACAGCAGTCCTTAGAGTGTCGCTGTCAGTGCCAATACGCTTCATGACAAAAGGCCCCCAGCACATTCTTAAAGTACTCAAAACAATTTTAGTCAGACCTCTGCCCGACATTCGACGCTCTCGTTCTCGTAAAAATTGCAGCAACTGACCATCGCTACTGTCGTGACTGCGCTTAATCGAAAGCACTTCTAAATTAGGTTGCTCCATGTCCTGTATTCCTACCGAATTAAAGGAGATTATGAGTAAGCCATCGTGTTGATTGATACCAAATTTTGATGACTGTCAAAATGCGCCGTAAACTACCCCTAGTATCCCTCTACTGTACCAAATGACAGTCGTTTGACAGTCATTGTCCAAAAACCCGATGACTGTCAAACGACTGTCGTTATACCCCCTAAAGGTGCTTTTGGGCGTATTTTCGCACCAAGCAGTAAGCGCGATTTCTCCCCCAAAAGTGGATTTCGGGGTTTTGTATAAGTGATACCATACTCACTATGGTTTCATGCCCTGCGGGTGGCTGCGCCATCTCTCGCTGCGCTCGTGACATGAAACCGCCGTTCGCCCAAAGGGGTTTTTCGTACTACAAAAGTACTGCATTTGTAGCATAAAACTTTTATGTCGCCACTAACGATTCTCAGAATTGAGAAACTAAAAACATTCGGCAACGTTGCCGGAAGTGATGACCATGTTACCAGAAACAGAGAAACACCCAACGCAGATCCAACTAGAGAGAATGTCCGGTTGATTGGGGGAGAAGACGAACGCGCATTAGAGGAGATAGTCAAAGAAAAAATCTCTACACTCAAGCATCGCCCTCGGCATGATGCAGTCTTATGCACCGAGATGTTTCTCTCGGCATCGCCTGAATATTTCCGCCCAAAAGATCCATCTCTGTCCGGGCAGTGGTCTGATTCACTGATGCAGCAATGGGCGATCGCATCTCGTGACTGGCTATCTCAAAACTATGGATCAAAGTGCGTCAGCGCAGAGCTTCATCTAGATGAAAGTACCCCACACATCCACGCCTACATCGTGCCGTTGAACGATAAAACCGGGAGAGTCAGTCATGATGCGATGTTTGGCGGTAGAGGTGGACAGGGAAGAATCAAGTTATCCAAGCTGCAAGATAGCTATGCTGATGCACTTGCTCCTTTGGGCATTGAACGAGGAGTCAAGGGCAGTAAGGCAACCCACACCAAAGTAAAGGAGTATTACCAAGCCGTTAATAGTGAACCACTAAACAACGTCTGGTCAAATAAAAAACTTGAACCCGAACCTTTTGAATCAGCTACAAATTACGTTGCTCGGATTCAGAATGATCACCAATTCCACGCCATCAACCACCAACTGGCTGACCGCGCTTTCATGCAAGAGCGACTAGAACGTGCGGAGCAACGGGCTAGGGCCAGCGAGAAGGAACGACAACGGCTAGAAGAAATTGTACGATCGCTGGAATTGAAAACCCAACAACTGCGCGACTTGGCTTTAGAGGATGTCGCCTGGGAACTGGGGCTAAATTACGAGCGTGAGCGGTGGCGGGGTCACGGACACATCATTAATATAGATGCGGAAAAATTCTATGACTTTGCTCCCGAACACTCCAAAGGCTCTGGCGGTGCGATTGATTTGGTAATGCACGTCAATCAGTGCAATTTTCGGCAAGCGGTTGTCTGGTTAGATGAGCGATTCGGGGAAGCTGGGGTAGAACGGGCAGCTCTAGCTCACGTTAAGAACAGGGCGGCTGACATTATCCAGACCCAAGCCCGTCCCCAATTCACCCCACCCGTTGAAGATAAAGCTAACTGGTCTGCCGTTGAAAATTACCTCACTCAATTTCGGGGCATCCGCTCTGACTGTGTACAAATGCTTCATAACCAGGGGCTAGTTTACGCTGATGATAAACAAAATGCTGTTTTTGTCATGCGGAATCTTGATGGTCAACGTAACGGTGCATTCTTACGAGGAACTAGGGGAGAGAACAACAGCTTTTTGGGATACTCTAAAGGCACTAAACGCAGTGATAGCTGGTTTTACTTCAGTTTGGGGGGAAAGGCTAATGATAAAACCTCAACAGCTATTCTGTGCAAGTCCCCCATCGATGCTATCTCAAGAGCCATGCTGGAATATCTTATCAGGGGCGATGTTCCACCCGAACGAACAGTCTATATGGCTATTGATGACATCAAGAGCTTACCACTTGAGCGATTGCAGAAAGTTCCTAATATACTGGTGGCGTTTGGTAACGATAAAAGCTCTGATGCGGCAGCACAGCGTGTATTAGAACTAATGCCACAGTCCCAAATCAAAAAATCTAAAGCCAGTGATTGGAATCAGCAGCTACTCGATTATGGGCAGCAGTTAAGGCAACAGCAGCAGCAACGCCAGCAGGATGATGAATTGAGTCTTTAATAGTCAGCGATCAAGAGAGTGAACTGTACTGTTAGTTTTGTAGTATTAATGTATTTATTTAGTATTTGTTTTGATTCAAGTGATTTGAAACTTTTTTCTTTATTTTTCTCCTCATTTTCCTTAACCGAGCAGTATTGGTATATTCACGGTTTTTTGAGTCACTATAAATTATGATTTTATGAGAAAAAATACTTACAAACAACCCACATTATACAAATGACATATTGTCATAGTCTTTTAAAAGATAGGTAGATTTTACGCAAATTTAGCCAACTTATTTATAAAATTATATGAGTAATTAATTATTAAAAGTTTGATAAAACTGACAGAAAAATAGAGACAATTGTATAGCGATAGACATAAGCTCATACTAGTGAGCAAAAGTTTATACAAATTCCATAAGATATTTTATCTGCCTACTTTGTATCATAAATGCCTATTAATGCCATATACATAGTAGGCATATAATTCCTGTCGTGAATACACTTATGAATTGATATAAACATTTCTCTAAAATACAAATTCATTCTTGAAATCTCAGGCCGCATCAAAAGTGAAAAGCAAATTTCTCCATTTATCAGCTTCAGTTTTACTAGCTACCGGAATCGGTGGTGCATTCGTGGCTGCACCAGCACAGGCAGTTGTATGCAGTACCAGCAACATCTCTCTTGGAGGAGTAAATGCTACAGCTTGTGCAGGCGCATTTTCTGGTAATGACACAGGCGCAGGTAATCCTTTAGAAACTCTCTTAGATGGTGGACTATTTGCCAGTTCTGTGGGTACTGCTGATTGGACACTACTTGCTAAATCTGATCAAGCAAACTCTCTGTTTACAGCAACCAACAATACTAATATTGGCAGTTGGAGTCTTTCTCAGCCGTTAACTAGTAACACCTTTGTAGTAAGTCTGAAAAGCAGCACTAATTACAGTGCCTATCTATTTAAAGATTATGATTGGTCTAAAGGTTTGACAGGAGTTTTCAATACCATTGGTGTTGATTTAAATGGTAGCGGGAATGCAGGTAAAGCTCTATCTCATGCTTCATTATTCGTTTCTAATATCAGTAGTAATCCAGTTCCTCAAGCAGTTCCAGAACCAGCTACTTTACTTGGTTTAGGTCTAGCTGCTAGTGGCATGGTAATTTCTCGTCGTCGGAAATCACTATAATAAGCAGTCAGTAATTTTAATTGGCGCAGAGTATAAGAAACCCGGTTTTTCAAAAAACTGGGTTTTTAATTTTTCGTTGCGTATAACAATGTCATATACAAAAAAGTAACAAATTATCAAATCTAAGCAGGATAATAGTTTTTAACCTTAATTCTCGGATCTACAGCCATCTATCTCGGCTCAATGCCAATTATAGGTGCAGATAATCGTCTTGAAAAGTTCAGCAAAGGCGGAAACGACGCGATATACTTTTCGCTGCGGTGTTCTTGTTGCTTTGAGGCTTGTATTCCACGTAATAGCCCTTATGTGTAACTTGATACGGTCGGTGTGCAAGCGGATTGTTATGCAGCGCTTTTCCCAAATGCTTTACGGAAAATGATCTTGTCATCTCCTGCTTTGTAGAACTCCCGAATCCGAGCTTCCTCGTCATAACCATTCTTTCGATAAAATGATCGGACATATTCAAAGCTCTCAAGACCGGACGTTTCCACTAACAGCACACGTTCACCGCGATCTGCTAGTACTTGTTCAACATGACGAAGCAAGATACCACCACGTCCAAGTCTTTGACGATCAGGGTGAATAGCAATCAAATAGAGATTCCATGTCCCTTGAGTCATTCGTTCCGGCGCAACATACGCCACGCCTACTACCCCATTATCGTCGTCGGTAAACCACAAATCTTGACTCTCCAGTTCGCTATTGAAGTGTTGCTCCAGCATTTGGGCGAGTTCCTCGGTTTGATTTGGCTCGAATAACCCAGACGCTTCCGCCAAAGCGATCAAGCTAGGTGTGTCACTGCGCGTAATCAGTCGAATCATAGGTTTTTGGTTAAGGAATACTCAGCACAAATCATTGATAGCTGAATTTATTAAGTTGCAGACAGGTATAAATTAACCTCTCATCAAGAATTTTAGCGGTATAACGTTCCGCTTCACCCGATGCTAGCAACCTCTCGGACTCAACCAAGCATCTGTCAACAGTCGGGTGCAAGCGGGTTGTTCTGCCACTGGCAACTACTTTCAGGCTTTCCTAAACAGTTTAGATACAACTCCTTTCAGAATATATGGTAGTAGCTTCGGAGCGGGTAAGAAAACAATCCCTAACTGCTGCATCAATCCGAGTGCATCGCCTTGCCCCCAATGCTCCACGATCTTTCCCGACTCGACTCGATCGATGTGCATGATCGACAAATTGATTTGTTTACCTGTTGGCGGAAGACCTTGAAATTCTCCAAGATGTGTGGCTGTGAATCTTCCATACGTTACAACCCTATCGCCTGAAACAATAACCTCATCAAAAATGTGTTGTCCCTGACCGAAAGCTAAATAAAACGACATCCCAAACTGCTTAAACCCTACCTCGTCCAATGGCTCTGCTATACCCGCTAGATGAGCAACAAAGTTTGGAGCCAAAAGCTCTAAGGCTTGCTCCATTTTGCGATCGTCAAAAGCTTTGTAGAACTGGAGAACGAGGGCTTTGTTTTGTTCAGTCAGCATACAGAATTTCGTTTTGAACTAGATTATAACGCGGTGATTACGAGAACTTAACCGGGCAGAAAGCCGACTTGAAAACACTACCTCAGCGATCACCTTCAAAACACCTGGCTTTATGCAGCATTACACATTTGAGCCATTACGTGTAATAGCTGCCTATATATATTGATCTGGCGTGATAGCTTTTTTGGCATTGAGCCGACAATCGGGTAATTTCCATTTATTTCTCCATCTGGTCATTGATTGCTATCACTTTCAAGACTGCACTCCCATGCAATCACGTCAAATCTCGCCACTGTTTCAAATACGGGAATATGCTAATTGCTATTGGCGAGATTTACTCTGTCGCAGTTTGGCGAGAATCAAAACAGCTTGTCAACGTACTCTTGTAGGTCACTGCGTTTAACTCGCCAACCCTTGCCAATTACTTTGGCTTTTAACTCACCTTTGTTAATTGCGTCTCGCAGGAATTCTCTAGACAATCCAGTTAAAGCTTGTGCCTCTGCAATAGTCAGTAGCAGCTTATCAGCAATCGGCACTACTGGCTGATTGTCGCCTCTGCCCAGCAAGCCTTCAATGATTGAGGATAACTTGTCAATTACCCCAATCTCGCCAAATTCCGCAATCTCGCCAGACTGACGCATTAATTTACCTATCTGTTGCTCTGGCTCTGTCGTAATTTGGCGAGTTTCAAAGGCAGGTTTTACGGTCGGTTGGTTCAGTTCTTCCTTAAATGCTTCCAGTTCGGTTTGATCAAAGTTGGCAGTCGGGCGAGTTTTCCCTTTCTCGTACTTGACGCTGATTCGCCCCTGTTGAACGTAGCGCTCTAAAGCCCTAACACTGACACCCAAGTAATCTGCTGCTGACTGCTTATTCATAAATCTCGCCAAATATCGTAACTCGCCAAAATCCTATCAGTGATTGGCGAGTTTTGGCGAGATTGAGAAAGAGCAACCATTATTCCTCATCTGTGCCTATGCTATTTTTACCCTAAAGTATAAGACTAGGTGCTATACTTTAACCGAAGAGACTAGAAAATGAAAATTTACAAAAACCGTACTTTTGACCGTTGGGCGCGAAAGGAAGGCTTAAACAATCTTAGTCTCTGTAACGCTGTAAACGAAATGGCAGCAGGGCTTTATGATGTTGACCTGGGAGGTGGACTGTTTAAAAAACGCATAGCAAAACCAGGGAAAGGTAAGAGTGGTGGATTTCGGACACTAATAGCTACTAATAATGAAGATCGTTGGTTTTTTATTTTTGGCTTTTCAAAAAACGAACGCAGCAACATTGACAAAGATGAAGAAGAAGCTCTGAAAATGTTATCCAAGCAATTACTTGCTTATACACCAGAAGAACTTGAGCAAGCAAAAAATAGTAATGCGTTAATAGAGGTGATTTGTAATGCGTCAGAAGAAATCAGCAATTCTTGAAGCAGTTCATGAGACAGCAGAAGACTTACACAAAGCTGGGCTAATGAATCAAACTACATTGCGCGAATTTGAACACCTATGCCTACCTCCTATTGAGCCTCTAGAACCATTACAAATTAAAGAAATACGGGAATCATCTCAAGTTAGTCAAGCTGTTTTTGCACGTATTTTGAATATAAGTACTTCAACAGTTCAAAAATGGGAAATAGGACAAAAGCGACCTAGTGGAGCATCTCTTAAGCTACTGCACTTGATAAAGAATCGTGGCTTAAACAGTGTGCTTTATTAAAATTGACGTGAGAACCTCATTTACCACCAACTGTCATCTAAAAGGTCATAAAAAATTAGTGAAGGCGATCGCTGACAGAGGGCGGGTACGCCATCGCGCTTTGTCGTGCTGCTTCCTCCCTGCCCCCTAATTGCCGATGTCGTCAAACTACTATTTCCCGACTTGATAAAAATCAAGTGAGGGTACAAAGAATGAGGGTGATTGTAAAAGTAAATACTAACTTCCTTAATTCACACCCAATTTCTCAGTCTAAAGGAATAAGACTCAGGGTAGAGAAACTTGATTTAATAAATTGTTTTGCTAATTTACAAACAATTAATAGTGCCCACTAGGTAGCTAGTTAGCGCTAGCCACTAGTAGGACTTCCTCCGTAATTGAGTTGGCAACTAAGGAGGCCAATTTATCGTGGCAGAAAGTTATTGTGATGCGTATCTTGAAGATGATATAGATATCTTCAAAGGAATGAAAATTCTTGTAGTAGATGATACAAACGATTTTCTGCTCTTGACTACCTATATTCTTGAAAGCTATGGATTTCGGGTGATGACGGCATCCAATGCTTCAACAGCATTTGAAGTCCTTAAACAGTTTCGGGTGGATCTTTTAATTAGTGACATTGCTATGCCAGGAGAAGACGGGTATTTTTTGATACGGAAACTCAGAAAACTTCCGCAGTTCAAAACTAGAGAAATTCCAGCGATTGCTTTTAGTGGTTGTGCTGAAGGCAAGACGCGCTTAAAAGCTTTGGCATCTGGGTTTCAAACTTATCTTCAAAAGCCTTCAACCGCTACAGAGTTAATAACAGAAGTTGCAAAACTGCTACTAATAGAGTCTAAAAAAACTCCGATGTTTTTGGGCAAATACTAATAGTCAAATTGGCTTTGGGGCAGTTTGACGGTCACAAACCAATAATTTTTTCTTACTTCTACAACTTCTACGAACTGCTCAAAATTAACTACTATAAGAGCGATGGTTTTGTTAAGTCACGCTATTGCCCAAAGTCCAGTGCCTTCATGCAATCGCATTCTAGGTGAGCTTCATAAAACCATTGCTCTTATGTCCTATATTACATAACTGTTATTTTTCAGACCAATTAACAGTTAAGCTACCTGTATTATCGTAATACAAGTTCTTTTGATCGTTCATTAAAAACCATAAGGTTCCACCAGCAGGAACACTTAACTCATTTTGTATTCCTACTTGATAAGCAGTATTCCAGTCTTTGTTATTAGCTATCAGGGTAAATGGTGTGTAGTCGGGAAATTGCAAGTTCTCTAATAGCTCGCCTGGGAGACCTTCAGGGCCTGTGATGGGATTAGCAGGGCCTGATTGCCACTGTCCATCAGCCTCAAAATGAATTTGAACTTCCGTGTTAGTTTCATTTTTAAAAGGCACGCCTTCGGCAGTATTAGCAGGAACGTTAAAAGATCCCTTCGTTTTGTCATTAGTAACAGAATCGCCGGACAAAGTTGTTCTGATCATGCAGCTTTTCCAAAACAATTTAATTAACATTTATAGACATTTATAAACTTGATTTAATTAGCCTTTAGTTAGATTAACTAAATCAACCTTTGGTTGTACGAATTTATTTGTTCTTTTAGATAATAATTTTCTCGATATATTACAAATCACCCCAATCAAAATTCAAAAAACGTCGAGCATTCAGCTTGGTATATTTTTCAGTGTGTTTGATATCGCGGTGTCCCAGGAAGTCTTGTATTTCTCTGGTGTTGTAACCCTGATTCACCAGATAGTAGCCGCAGGCATGGCGCATCATGTGACAGTGAACTTTGATATCAAGCCCAGCCTGTGCTGCCAGTCGCCCAAGCAGCTTTCGCACTGCATCAGTGGACATCACCTCACCACGCTCAGAAACGAAAATATATTTGCTATCGGGCAACATCTCTCTGAGTTGTTTGAGCAAAACCAATTCATCATCTCTCAAGGGATGCACCCCTGAATCACTGCCCTTTTCCCTGGTGATGAAAATCTGACGTTCGGCCCACATCAGGGCATCCCACCTTAAGCCGCACTTAGCCCCTACAGCTTCCCCCACCCTCAGACCGTGGCGGAACATCATCAGCATCAGTGTATAATCACGGTGAGAATAACGAGCTTTGCGCTCAAGTGCGGCATCGAGCAGCGATCGCACTTCGCTTGGTGTAAGGTATTCTCTAGACCTATAATGCTTGTTAGGTAGACGAGTTGGGGGTGGCGGCCTCATTTATTCTCGCTGGTAGTGTCCGGTGTACGCGTTATATTATGGACAGTCTACTACGCTACGATCCCCATTACTCCGTTGAGAGTCGCGTCACTCAAGAGTTATTGCGAACTGTTATCAATTAATAAATACGTCTGCTTTTTCGATAAGAAGCACACCGTCAACTGCTGGCTCTCAAAAATGAACTTATATGAGTTAGGAACGCTTCAACGAGAGTCCTCGAAACGCAAAAAACACGGCTAGTACAATACAAAGACCCACACAAAGCCATACCGACACAAATGACAAAACCAAAGCAGTCAAATACAATGGCGATCCAAAACGGTACTGTTTTGTGATTTCCAAAACATCTTCTTGTTTTGCTCCTTGAGCCAGTAACCTTCCACCCTGCGATGCGTGTCTCCATAGTCCGTAAAATGCAATTGCAATTGCCAAAAACGTTCCTGCATAAATGCCAGCCGCAACTTTTGCCTCTGGATGAAGCAGGTACTCCGCCAGCACTGCTGTAGGAAACGGCACAAAGGTAACAAATAGCAGCAGAAGTCCGTTCCAATAGAGAAAGACATGATCGGTGCGTCGAACTAAGCTAAAAATCCGATGGTGATTCACCCACATAACAAGAATTGTGGCAAAGCTTGTCAGAAACGCCAGATAACTCGGATAGAGAGACAGTAAAGCTGACACTAAACCAGAGGTTTCTACGGTGCTGTGGTTCGGGACTTTTATTTCCAACACTAATAGTGTGACTTGAAACATAAAATGGCAGTTATTGCCGCTTTATGCTTCATAAACAAGGTGGACAACATATACTTCAGTTTTCATATATGAGTAATTTATTTGGTAATGATTATCGTGCAAAGGAGAGAAGAGGTTATTTGCGCGTCGCGCAACTACCCTCTTCTTCATGATTATCATTTTTACTTAGTTAAAGCCGTAGTAGGCGATCGCATAAGTGGCAACAGAGCGATCGCTGCGATATAAATATCAGCGTCAACTCAAATATAAATAAAAATATGCTTTTGAAGCATATCATGGCCACTTTGAACCATATCTGAGTACAAAAGTTCAAAACTTAGACTGAAATTGGAGTGTTTGAATACTCGTTTTTTGAATAATGCCAGAATTAAACTTTTGGTCGCATTATGATGCAAATTTTGAACTTGCGGTCATTATTTGATTCACAAGATGAAATGTTGATTGTTTGAAAACCCTGAAATTACGTTAACTTTTGGTCAAGTTATGATTCATTTTTTGGTCAATTTATGGGTAAAAGCACAAATAGCGTGATCGCGATCGCAAAGACTCCATCGCTAAATGCTTCGATGCGTCCGGTTTCCTTTTCATCTGGCGTTTCCATCATGCCTGATACTCTCTGTAGGTAATGCTTCTTAAAGTATCGGGCTATTTCTGAACGGCTGTAAATCCGCCATCAACTACCAAGTTATGTCCAGTTACAAATGCAGCACCATCGGAACACAGCCAAACGACTGCCGAGGCAATATCTTCTGGTGCCCCAATCCGTTGTAACGGAATACCTGCTGCAACTTGATCCAACATTTCGGGGGGAGCAGCTGCCCATAGATCCGTTTTCACAGCACCCGGACTAATCGTGTTAATCCGAATTCGATCCGCAGAGTACTCAGCCGCAGCCGCACGGGAGAGGGCAATTACACCTGCTTTGGCAGCCCCATAAGCTCCGTAATTAGCAACACCAACCAATGCCCCCTGAGAAGAGATGTTGACGATCACTCCACCTCCTGATTGCTGCATCGCAGGAATTTCGTACTTCATTGATAGCCAAACTGATTTGAGATTGGCATTAATCTCAAGATCCCAATCTGCTTCAGATAAGTCAGCAATTTTGCCAGAAGTTCCCGAACCAGCATTGTTAAATGCATAGTCGAGGCAACCGTAAGTTTCGATTGTTTTTTTTACCATCGCTTCAATATCAACTGCTTGCGTGACATCGGCTTTGACAAACACTGCCTCACTGCCTGCTTCATGGATCAAATGAACGGTTTCCTCTCCCTGAGCCTCACGACGGGCAACGACAACTACTTTTGCTCCTGCTTTGCCAAAAGCTAGAGCAGTTGCACGACCAATCCCAGAACTCGCACCAGTAACAATCGCAACCTTTCCTGCCATTAAACTCATGACTGTTGCTCCTTAATCAACTTTGCAATCTTACCGCTCTTATGCCAAGCTTTAGCCGAGAATTACTAATGTCAAGAAGACCGCGTAAAGCCCTCAAACCTTCATTTTCCTTTCTTTGCGTGGGACATTAAACCAATCATCATCATTGGTTTACTTTTTTGTGTTTATTAGCTCAGACGAACGAGTGTTAATTTAAGTTAGCCGCAGATAAAATGCACTATGGCAACCCCTAAAAGCTGTGCCTGAATCTCGGTTAGTCCACACTTAGCTAATCGTTGTCCAATCGCTCTTAATACGGGCGGGTACACTATCGCGCTTTCCTCCCGCCTGGGTTGGGCTAAGTCTACTCACTTTTCCCCTTTAAATAAGTAAAGCGAATAGATTGTATCAACTTTACAAAAGCGAGATAGTTGATGAAAAATTGTAAAGCATTGTAAAGTGTATTCACAGGCAAAAACGAAATTGCCTGATTCATAAATAACTAACCGCAATCATAAAACCATGACAGCAACCTTACAACAGCGCTCAAGCGCCAACGTATGGGATCGATTCTGTGAGTGGATTACCAGCACCAACAACCGCATCTACATCGGTTGGTTCGGCGTAGTAATGATCCCCACCTTGCTAGCGGCCACCGCTTGCTTCGTAATCGCTTTCATCGCCGCTCCTCCAGTAGACATCGATGGTATCCGTGAACCAGTAGCAGGTTCCTTGATCTACGGAAACAACATCATCTCTGGTGCAGTTGTTCCTTCCTCCAACGCTATCGGCTTGCACTTCTACCCAATTTGGGAAGCAGCTTCCTTAGATGAGTGGTTGTACAACGGCGGCCCTTACCAATTGGTAATTTTCCACTTCCTGATTGGCGTATTCTGCTACTTAGGTCGTGAATGGGAACTATCTTACCGCTTAGGTATGCGTCCTTGGATTGCTATTGCATATTCTGCTCCAGTCGCAGCAGCAACCGCAGTCTTCTTGGTATATCCCATCGGACAAGGATCATTTAGCGATGGTATGCCTTTAGGTATCTCAGGAACATTCAACTTCATGATCGTGTTCCAAGCAGAACACAACATCTTGATGCACCCCTTCCACCAACTAGGTGTAGCAGGTGTATTCGGCGGAAGCTTGTTCTCTGCAATGCACGGTTCACTAGTAACCTCATCTTTGGTTCGTGAAACAACTGAAACCGAGTCACAAAACTACGGTTACAAATTCGGTCAAGAAGAAGAAACCTACAACATCGTTGCAGCTCACGGCTACTTCGGTCGTCTAATCTTCCAATACGCTTCTTTCAACAACAGCCGTTCACTGCACTTCTTCTTAGCAGCATGGCCTGTAATCGGTATCTGGTTCACCGCCTTGGGTGTAAGCACAATGGCGTTCAACTTGAACGGTTTCAACTTCAACCAATCAATCATTGACTCTGAAGGTCGTGTGATTGCAACTTGGGCGGATGTAATCAACCGCGCTAACCTGGGTATGGAAGTAATGCACGAGCGCAACGCTCACAACTTCCCCTTAGATTTGGCTGCTGGTGATGTTGCTCCTGTTGCTCTTACCGCTCCTGCTATCAACGGTTAATTAGCAATAACGTCAAATAAAATGAAAGGCGCTCTTCAATTTGGGGGCGCTTTTTAGTGTCACTATTTGTCTGCTTCTCCTTCAACCAAAGGGGGCTTTTTTTTCAGGATTGGTTTAAGTGGAGGATTGCTACTACCAAGATTATGCTTTTTAGATGGTCGCTGCACTCTGGGTTTGGCCTTTTTCGCTGCAAGTTGCACTGTGGCTTTATCCTCCTTTGACGCTTTGAGAAATCTGGGTGCAGCTTCTTGTGGTAGCGCAGTCAGTGCAACAAAACCGAAGACATCACGCCCCGGCAGAAATTTGGCCTTGATTGTGACAAAGGCTGCGCGTCCTTGCTCCTCTTTAGCCACCTTGGGATTAAATCTGAAGGGTCGAACGGGTGCATCCTTCCAGAGCAAGGGTATATGACTAGCCTTCATGAATTTCACCTTTCGGGCAGGTTCGGCCTGCTTAATAAATTCGAGTCTTTCATCAGAGAAATTTCGGAACACGGAGATACAGGGAGTAGAGCAGACAGGAATAAACTGCCATAATCCTGATAACTTAAACTCCAGGTCTTCTAATTCTCCTGAAACGGCATCTAGTTTTCGCCCTCTGTCAAAGCCCACTAACTGAAAAGCGATGCGATGCGGTTGCTCTCTGCGTGGAAAGTGAATTGCCTTTGGATAAACAACCAAACGCTGATTATGGTTGCCAGTATTTTCTATTTCCTTCTTGAGAGCGTTTAATACATCCCATTGTCGCTTCGAGTAGTAAAGTGGGTATTCATAGCTACCGATAGTAACAGTGCTTTGTCCATCAGTAGTAAAGTTGATCGACCCAGTAATTACCCCAACAGCTTGAAATATTGCTGCTGTCGATTCAATTTCTGTTGATGTTGGCGTATCAACATTTACTTGCTCTTCATCCGATGGAGTTTCAACTGTCGGTACTGCTTGGGTTGACTCAAGCGAGGTAAGTTCAGCAGATGCCATGATTATTGTTCTTTGATTGTTAATAGGGGAGAAATCGCAATCTAATTCAATCTTAATTGTCTATCGACTGTCTACATGACTGGCGGCATTGTCGATGCTGCCAAATTCCCTAATCGGGTTTTACATCGGTGACAATAACTGTTAACTGATTTAACACCCTAATGCAGAAATTTTATCCAATCACTCCTGAAGATTTCTAATTGACAGACTTTACCTTTAAAGCCTCGATAGTCAATTGTTGCGCTACAGAAATAAGTTTCCATTAATTGAACGCTCTTAATGATTCCGACTTGCCACTTGCGAACACTGTCGTTGAAAAATTCAACTTTATCCCCAACTTTCAATTCCGGGCGAGATAATTCGCTTTCTCGTGTATTTATCAATTCACCATCTTGTCGAGGAGAAAACCCAATCACAGCAGGGCTGTCCAGGCTGTCCACTCCGTTTTCAGCAAGATTTACTTCTTGGACAGCCTCAAACCCAGTCACAGCAAGGCTGTCCAGGTTGTCCCCAAAGTCTAGGGGGACTGAAGGGTTATCAGTTAAATTGACAAATTGATTAACTCCACTTTCAGAATTTTCTTCATCTTTTTTTTGCAATGCTAATTCTTGGGGGAGGACAATTGGACAGGGTGGACAGCCCTGCTGTGTAAGGGTTTCAGCCTGTCCAGGGTCAAATTCCGGGGTATTTAGTGGGTGGACAGGGTGGACAGGTAAGCTGTGTAAAGGTTCTGGCGTTTTTATCGGGTGAAAAAACTCCTCAAATTCCTCTATTCCCCCTTCAAGGCATTTATCTTTAAAGCAATACCAAAATTCCGCCCTGGATTGTGAGCTATCCGGTGGCCCCTCCGGTACTTTCATTTCAAATACCCCAGCCAGTGGTTCAATGAATGCAAAGTGGGACTGAATTCTTTCACGCTTTCCATTGACCGTGGGTGTCCAGCTACGTTCCTTGAAGTTGTGGGGCAAGACTGTTTTTAAATGGCTAATAAATTTGGACATCCCCAAAGGAGCATAACCATGTTCCCGGCAGTAAAGTACATACCAACTGTGTAAACGACTTTGTGGGATAAATGTTGCATTCGTTGAAGGGCGTAAGCACAAATCCACAAAAGATTTGGTCGAGTCCCCGTACAAAGATGCCTCTAGCGCCAGATTCTTTGCCCGATCCGAACTTGGTGGCGATAACAAAATGCGATCGCGTTCTGCTCGTGGCATTGCTAAAGCCCAAGAAATTATGTCCGACTTGACCTCTTGTAGCTTCAGCCACAAGGTTGGGTCAGGGGTTATATCTCGGTTTTTTACTGGGATTGGGTAAGCTCGACGCATCCAGCCGTCGCCAGCATTTTCGATTTGTAGATGACTTACAGAGGCAATCCAAAACCGAATGTACCACTGGATTGAATAAGCCACTGGATTGAATAAAGCGCGTCCGCTCATTGGCCCATTGTCAACTAATTCGTAAAAAGCTCGGACTCCTTCGGCATAACCTCCTACGTCGGGGAATCCAAATATCCGCTTTCCACTTAAATATTGATGCCGTCCTTCAGGTGTAGAAATATCCGCAAAATGTGTGGCGCTACTAGAGCCGGACTCGCCAAATAAACTACTCCAAAACCTTCCCAATGTCCCCTTGCCCCCACCGGATAAGCCAATTAAGTGGGGAAACCGACCATAGGGGGCAGTTGGGTCTAAAAACATACTTGTGAATGCGCGAATCACTTCAACCAATTCTGACCCAAAGCTCTCATTTAGAAATTTCAGAAAAACTTCTGGGCATGGTTTGTTGGCCTCGTAATCGTGGGGAATAATATTAGTGAGGTAAAAATCTTTGCGATGAGGCATTTGTTCACCAGTTCGCAAATCAACGACACAATTGTTAAACCCTAATAAATGAGTATTGGTTGGCAGTGGTTCTGCTGGTTCTAAGCGACTGCGGCAATATTTAAAGGCAGATTCCTTGTGTGCGTTAGTTTCGTAAGGCTTGGTTATTCTCCAGCCAAATGTCTTTGTGTAAGAGAGCTTGTAAGCAGATTCTCCAGCGTCAGCGAGGAGCTTGTAAGCTTTATTATCATCTTGGTGTTGCCATTGCTTATTCTCTTGTGACCACTTGTAAAAGGATGAATTCAGTACCATCCATTCAGTTTGAGGAAAGATTTTTCGGTAAGCCCAGCCATCAAAAGTACCCGCCGTTACGCAGTTAGAGTAGGGTAAATTCATGGCAGTGCATACAGGCAAGTAAAATGCCTCTGGGTCTGCTGGATCAATATCTATTTTGGAATTAGATAAGTCCGTAACTTCTTTTTCAATAGTTTCGGATTCTGCCAACTCCAGATTACGCTGCGCTACTGCTGCGTGAATCTCCTGCTCTAACCGACGGATAAATTCTGGTGTTTCCATCTGCCCCAAAATTTCTTTGATGTCACTTGATTTATATGGTAAATCGGGGCAGATACTATTGGGGCTAATTCCAATAAATGCAATTCCTACTTCGGCTGCACATTCAGAACACGTCTGGAGTTTTTTCAAGCCAGTGTCATCGGGGTCATGCAGAAAAACGATTAATCCTATGCCTGCTTCAATTGCGCGTTGATATTCGAGTGTGATAGTCTTTTTATCCCATCCACTGCCTTGAAACGTAATCCCAGCAAGACCATGTGAGCGACCAACTTCTACGCATCCCTCGCCTTCATGCTGGAGTAGTGCCGGGGTTCCATTCACAGATTTACTAGCAGCGATCGCTTCATCAATGCGATATGCTCCCCAAGGCAAATCGCCTTTTTTCATTTGGGGTGTGCCATCAAGTCGCCTATGCCATTGCCGAAAGGTCTTGCTGTAACCTTTCTCCTTATTGTCATCTGGCCACTGGTAGCGAACCACCCATTGCGACTCTGAGTAAGGATAAATTGTTTCGGTGGCACTGCCCTCAACATCTTTTGGTGGTCTACTCGTTAACTTTTGAGGTTGGGGAATATCGGTTACAGTATCCGTCAACATCACCAAACCTAATTCACCATCTGGAATTGGCGCACTTTTGGGCAAGATTCTCTTGGGTTTGGCAGCATTTTGGTTTAGAGATGGAGTGTAATTAGTCCCTGCTCTTTCTGCCACCACTTCAGCCCAAGGTTTGATCGCCTCTCTGATGTCCTTACACTCACAATTATTGAAGCATCTGTACTTCCCGGTTTCTGGGACAATAGATAAGTCATTCCCGCCACAAACTGGGCAGATGTATTTATTTTTCTCTCTGGCTGGTTCTAACTGGTCTACAAAATTGCGAATATCAAAGGAGGCGAGTGCTTTCTGATTGGAGAATTGTGCAACCATTACGCGATACCTCCTTGAACATTATTTAATTTTTGACAATTGCTTAATACATAAGTTGGCGATTGTTCCGGTTGAGCCAGTGCATAGTTAGGCTGATGAAAGCGATCGCAAACTGTAAATTCTCCTATTGAGTAGCACCAGTCTGGTTTACCGCAGTGGGGGCAAGCGTTACCAATAGTTGCGAATAGCAGCTTGCTGGTAGTATCAGTATGAAATAGCTGTTTTTTTGACACTTTACAAATCCTCCATTATGTGTGTTGGAGGAATTGGAGCTATCCCGTGGCAGTAATCTTCTAGTACAAACGTTCAAAAATCACGCTTTGCTAAAATTCCTGAAACGCTGTTGACATCTGGTGAGCCAGTATTACATTGGCTTTACACCTTATCGTGTAAGATAAAATTACTATTAGGGATACTAATTAGGCTGCGAAACCCAATCCCCAATTCCAAGTGAATAAACTTAGAAAGCCCCGTGTCCTAGCAGGAACCGGGGTTTTCGCCATTTATTCTATTCATATTTGCCTAACCAATTTCTGACAAACTCGGTTACTTCCTCCTCTGGAATTACAAATGCACTACCTTTTCTCTTGAGAACTAGAACTTTCATGTTTCCTATCTCCGTATAAAGATGTTCATTATGATTTGGGGATGCCTTTGTCGGAGGCCATAAAACCAAAACTCTTGCTGTGGGTGTCTTTTGCGCTTCACGCGAAGACATCCCAAATATTGCTCTATTCTTGTCAAGCCAGCTTTTGTAATCTCCCAGTTCAACTAGAGGGCAAGGTTCCCAAGTTCCTAAGCGATTCTTTTTTCTTCTCACCTGCAAAACCTCTTTGGCTTCGTTGTAGACAATCAAGCTGTCTCCTTTCGATCTGATGGAGATAAACAGGTGAGTTTTCCCAGGAAACCTAATAAATAAGTCTACAGGGTTCTTGTCTTGTATTTTCAGTACCGGAAAGACTTGTATACCAAAACTATTAAACTCTTGCAAAAGTAGGGTTATTATTTTTTCCAGCCGCACAAGTTTTTGAACTCGTACTAACGGCTTGTAAGCCAATGCAAAAGCAAGCCAGCCAAAGGGATTAATGAAGCTGCCTGTACCAAGTGCAACACCACCAGTCACTAGAGCCAGAGCCGATTCATGGTCTATCGCCTCCCTAATCCACTCTAACGCCGCTTCGTTATGCGGCGGAAGTTGAAAATCGGTAGGTAGGTCTTTCACGGTAGTCATTGGAGACATCAAAATTAATGATGTGAAATTATACGAACTGTACTGATAGTAATGCTTTACACTACATTTTTGAACTAATAGCCATCTATTAATGTCATGTTTGGCGATCGCTTGCCTCTACTCTTCTGTAAGCAGGAGGATACTTGGACGGAAATTTAGCTCTTATGGCTTGTTCCACAAGAAACGCTACGAGATTAGCTGTGGCTCTACCTTCTTCATCAGCCCATATTTGTAAATCTTCATAAACTGCATCCGGTAAAACAATAGTTGTTCTCTTAGTCATGTCGATGAAAGTTTCTTTATTCATCGATTCTAGCCTCATGTGGTAATTGTCTTTGCTTATTTCATGTTATCGCATTCTACTTTCATGCGATTCTATGCTAGTATAGCATTAAGCAAACCAAAAACAGCCACCCAACAAAGGCAACAGAAGCCAGAAAGTGATGCTACGGCTTGCCCCTAACTGGATATCTGGATTTGTCTAGATTTAGCTAAAAATCAATGCCAAGCCAGAAAAATCAAGACTTTCACCAATCATCGGAACCATGACAGCTATATATTCCAATGCCAAAAACTGGCTAGTTCAAGCAGACTTGTTAGCCAAATCTGGGCTAACTGACCTTATCGCCGGAAAAGACTCAGGTGCAGGGTATGGCAAGGCAATCATCGGTGATTTTTCGATCATGATGCCAGCCGTATACTCACTTGTTCGCAACCGAAACATCATGCACCACGAAACCATCTCAAAAGATGGGGCATGGTTGCGTTATGTAGAAGGAACGCGGCTTGACTTAAAAGATGTTCAATTTTTCTGGGGCAGTGCGGCTCTAGCTCAAAGTGACCACACCTTGCTGCACGAGGATAAGGCGAAAAAAGCAGAACTGGCACTAGAAAGCATCCTTGCAGACTTAGCAGTTCTGAATATTCCCAATGGGATGAAGCTTTCAATTAGTTTGAGCAACCACAACCCAGAACGTTGGGCGACTGAGATTAAGTGCAGAGTTGAAGGGACTCACACCTTTGAGCATCTGCACCCTGTAACTCGTTCCATTGTCACCAAGACAGTTGAAATCGTTGTTACTGGCATTTATCCCGAAGGATTTGGGAGCATTGCCCACTGCTTATTCGGTGAAGCATCCCTGGTACTTGACCCCTCAGAATTAGCGATCGCACTCGATATCGGTTCATCGACTTGGTTGATTACCGTGTTTAACGGGAGTGGCGCAGTGATTGACCGTCACTTGATTGAAGGTGGAGCGGGTGAACTGCATTCGATGATTGCAGAGGCACTAGACAAACGAAACGACCGAGTGAGCTTGCTGTCCAAGGATGTGAAGCACTCGCCCAGCCTCGTTAACCAGGGCATTCTAGAAGGGACTTTCACTTATGGAGGCAACCACCTCACAGGCAAGAAGTTTGAAACCGAGTACAGCCAGTGCCTAGATGAGTGGTGGAGTAACAGGATTGAGAAATTCGCCAACTTTGTGACTGCTGGTAATTACCTTGATAGAGCGAAATACCTTGTCGCCTGGGGTGGGGGTGTTTCCTTGCCAGTGGTGGATCAAAACCTAGCCGGTTTAGGCTTTGTGATTTTGAACAATCCCCAATTTATCAATGCCTTGGGGTTGAAGCTATTAACTCAAATATCAATTGGAGCCTGATCAATGAATTACGAATCTCGGCGTATAACCATCTCCTACTTAGCAGTAATTGAATTGTGCAAGATGTTTGATTTACCCCAGGACGCGCCAACACAAGCATTATCAGCAGGTGTAGAGAAGTTGATTTTTCAACATGGCAATGTCCAAACATCACCCAAAGTTGAAACTTCACTTTCTACACAGCCCAATAAATCGGCACTTAGCGCAATGGTCACTAATTTCAAAGGGGCAGCATGACCAAATCCAGATTTAGAAACACGGTTTTAGGCATTGGTGCAACAGCAGCAGCGATCGCTTTTGGCTATTTCGGAGTGCAGCACTTCGGTAGAAACAATATGTTCACCATCGCCGCAGCCGTGGGTGGTGCAGGGGCCATCAGCTATGTACTGCAAAAGCCGAACCAGCCAGAAGCCCCAGCCGCACCAATCAAAACCCAAAGGAAAGGGAAAAAGTCATGAGCGACCACGACACCCAAAAGACACAGCCAAGCCTAACAACTACCGAAATCATGACCATCATCCTCGGTTGCGAACAGACTCTAAGGTTTGTGCAAGCATCTCCAAATTATCAACAAATCGAAGCCTCCGAGCGGTTCAGCACATCGAATGACTTAAAGATGGGCGATGCAGTCCAAGCCTTGATGGAGATTCACGAAGCAATCCTAAATATCGAGTTCTACTCTCAAGTTTGAGGAACTTATGTTAGAAACGACAGCCTTACAACGTAACCACCTCTATGAATTCCGTGGTCAACAACTGCGCTACAGCCATCGGTCTAATTGTCGAGTCAATGCCCCTTTCATATTCAATGACTCAAAGGGCAGACGAAAAGAACTCAACCAAAACCAAGTACAGCTTGAGGTTTTTGAATTAAATGAGTTTTGTGAGAACTGATGATGAAGCGATTGCACCGACGACCAATCATTGCAATCGCCTCACTAGGGGACGTATCTCTCGCCGCAAAAACGAAAGTACACAAGGATTCTAACAAATGACACTTGATTATAAAAATCCCAACGATTGGGGCAAATCACCTCTGACTGACCGCGCTTTGAGATTAGAGCAATTCAAAACGGAAAATCCTGAAGAATGGGCAGCAAGGATTGAAGCAGATATTGAAGCACTCTCCACGCCAATATTCGAGAGTGAAGATTACCCACCCCTCACAGGAACCGAATTCTTAGCAACTCATGAAACCATTGATGATCATCCATACTCTGCTGCATTTGGTCAATTCTTGGGTAATGGCATTGACCCGGACATTGCAAATATCTTGGCGTTTGGCTGCAACAGATTTGATTTAATCTCTGAAGATTTGGACGACCCCGTAAGGCAATTAGCAGCGAGAATTTATAACCGATTTGAAGATATGGGTTACTGGGATGAAGTGCCCCAAGAGCCGATAAATATCGACTACGACAACATACCTTATTAGGAGAATAAATGGCACGTAATTTTGGAGCAGCAAAACTCAAAAACCATATTCCCAACAATGCCCCCGGTACTTTAGGAGCAATGGGGAGACTGTTTGATGTGTCGGCATCAGAGTTCAACAAAGCCTTACAGGGAGATCAAACGGTAATCACCAAAATTGCAGACATGGCGCGACTGTCTGACACAGCTAAGGCTAATCTACCCAAGGCTTTGGAGGCATATCGGAAGATTATTGAAACAACTGGCGATGTAAATCAAGCCTACGCCGAACTGGTGCAACTAACCCAAAAACACGGAACGCAAACCCTGAAAGCTATCAACACCAGTAAGACAGGAGAGCAGCGTTTCAAAAATGAGATGTCCGAGATGCAGGCGGAACACGTCAACGCCACCACTGCCGAGGCAACCCGTCACGCTCAACGCTCATCCTTGATTCAGATATCTGGGGCCACCGCCGACTTGATGGCGATCGCAAAATATGAGGCTGATTTAATTAAAGCTTCTAACAAGCTGCCTGAGACACAAGACGCGGCGGATAGGGCATACGAAACTGCGGTTACTAGCGCACTGTGGACTAATGGCAGTGAAGCGAAAACCGACCGCATACCAAAGCCCAATTACTCGCGCACTGCTGGCATTAGCCGAGTAGGGCAGTGGTTCCGCAACTTCATGGGCATTTAAGCCATAGGTAAGTTGAAAGCCAGTTGTTAGCAAAAACTCTGGCTTTTTCTGTTTCACCCACGCGAGGTAAACATGAATGAAATTGATTCCCTATTATCGCAGTTCCAAAATGCCAGTGAACAGTCCACACCAATGCTCTGGGGTGAAACTACTTCAGAAAAACCGACCCCAGAGAGCGAAGACGGCGAACGGCTAGAACAGTCTCTTCGTGATGTCTTCAGTAACAAGCAACTGCTAAACAAAGCACTGGCTACATTCCTGGGTGTGTTTACTGCCAATGCTGGAGTCAGCCTACTAACGAGTTTTGGAATTGGGGCGATCGCTTCTGGCACTTTAAGCAGCATTGTACTTGGGCTATTTTTCGCCAACACCCTAACAAAAATTCAATATGACGGGCGAATCCACATTGGTAAAGACTTCATGGTGGCGACTGCCCAGACTGCAAGCGTAGGGGCTTCGTTATGGGTGGCGTTTGATGAATATCGGGCTGTGTCAGGAGCGACCAAGACAGGTAAGACACGGTTCTATTCAGAAGTAAGACAGTACGAAGTTAAGCCCAGTCCCCAGACTGACACCCCTTGGTTAATGATCGGGTTGGCAGCATTAGGGTTGTTGTTGATTGCAGCTATGGCCAGGGGAACAAACCAATGAAACGCAAACAATTTGAAGAATACTTGCGTTCGGGAACAGCCAACAATATTACTGTGGGGGTGCTGGCGGCCATCGGTTTAATTTGTGGGGCAAAGTCATTTACAGGAACTCAAATTAGTTTAGTTGAATATTGCTTCATCCCCGAAAAGCTCACTCATCCAGTTAACCGCCAAAGGTACTGCACTCCCAACAAGCGTTACATAATGCCAGAGTCGGAATTTTATGCTGAAGCTTATGCCCCAGCTAACCCAGAGTTTCAGCGTGATAACTTCCTGCCCACCAAAGCAACCAGATTAAGAATAATCCCCCCAAGCAACCCTGATAAGGCTTTGTGGGGATTAGCTTCAGTGCTATTCGTTGGTGGAGCCTATGGGTTATCCAAAGCTAGGGAATGGCGATTAGTCCAACTAATGCCTTCAGTTAGGGAAGAAATTCGTAGCAATTGGTTAATTTCTAAACTTTGGTCAGGGTTAAGGCTCCATAAGGAAGCATATAGCGCACAGCTAGACTACGAGTTTCACCAATGGTCAGAGAATCGACGGCTAAGAGCAGCACAATTATCAAAGATGACACCGGAAGAATTAGCCATATTTCAAGAGCAAGTCAGGTTAAAGGCAGAAGCCGAAGCACGGGTGCAACTGCAACAGGCAACTGGACAACCAGTCGGCGCATTACCGGGGCAGTCAATGCAGGATATCGCCAGGGGTGACGATAAAGTTACTGGGGAACAACAGCAGACATTAGGACAAAATACTGCTACTAGCCTTGACCCATCAGAAGCTCTTGCCCTGAATACTTTGCAAGCCCTAGCCAGAGCAGATAGTTCCACTGCTTTAGTTGCCGCACCGGGAAGCGGTAAATCAGTCACCCTCAATTATTTGATTGAGAAAATCCTTGCAGATTCCCCCAACGCGGATATTTGGGTAATTAGTGCTAAGAATGATAGTTTCTGTGGTTTGCGAGAGAAAGAAAGGGTAATTGTTTTTGACGGGGAAAACCCAGACCTAGCTAAAGAAGTCATTGACCGCTTTTATCTTAACTACAAACTAAGAAAACAGCTACCAGAATCAAAACGCGAATCCTTACCACCATTGATTCTAATTTTGGATGATTGGTTAGTGATTGCTGACCAATTGAGCAAGCATTACTCCGATTGGAATTATGGGAGTAAATTGCTTGATGTTTTGCTGATTGGTCGAGAGTTTAATACTAAGTTTATTGCTTCTCTACAGTCTTTTAATTTGGCAGCATTGGGCATTGAAAAGATGGATGCTCAAACTCGTATGTGCCTTAACTTACTGCTGTTAGGTAACAGGTATATCAAGAACGGACGGGAGCAAGAATCTTATGGAGTATTGGAACTAATTTTAAATAGAGGTGACATTATCCCAGGTAAGCTTGAGCGGGAGCAAATTAAATCTAAATACTTGCATATTAAAGCAGTCTCTTATCAAAACCTCCGTCCAGTGATGATTGCTTCTGTTGGTGGTTTTGTTGTGGCATTAATGCCCCTTTTATCTAATAAAGTCAACTCCATTGCTTCGGAGCAGGAATATCTAGATAGAGTATTTGACCTGGAATTTAATTTAACTGCTGCTCATAATCTACATTCAAAACCATTATCGGAAGTAGCGAAAAAGATTTATGAATACTTCCAGAATGTGAAGTCTAAAACGCCAAAAACATTACGTGATTTGAAGAAAGCTGACAGGTTGTCTGGCTATTCAGAATCAGAATTAATTGATGGTTTAGCTGAATTAGTAGAGAGGGAGAAGATAAATTGTGACGGCAATGATAACTACTCCCTGCCTGACTGGTGAAGAGAATGCCGTGATGCCGTGGTCATAACAAGGGATGTTTTACAGGCTTTAATGGGTGTCTACGGCATACAGCAGCAATCACGGCAATCCATGCCCTGTATAGGTCGTAGCCTACGGCACTGCTACGGCAGCACGGACACCCACGGCAGAAGCATCAATAATAAGTCCGCCAATAAACAGCCATTTATTATTAGAGGATTATCAACATCATGCTGAGAATAGTAATTGTTGAACCAGAAACATTCACACTCTTAGGCATCAAAAGCGCTATTGAAAAATCTCCAGATATAGAAGTAACTGGTGATGCCACCAGTGGAAAGCTAGGTTTTCAGTTAGTTGAACAGATGAACCCTGATGTTGTGTTAGTTGATTTACTATTACCCGACATGAGTGGTTTAGAATTGACTAGCTCAATCAAAAGGAAAACTAATAGTAAAGTGGTGATTTTTACTAATCAGACTCATTCCGACTTTATTAAGTCAGCTTTCCGCCATCTCCAATTCGCAAGTCGCAATTCGCAATTTCCGTCTCCACTACTTAAGTTAGGGGCTTGAACATTTATCCTACGCATTTTTTATTTGTTCATCAATAAATTGAGTGGTTTATATCTCCAAATGAATTAATTTACAAGTTTGTCTGCAATTGCGAATTGCGAACTGCGAATTGCGAATTGTTCGGTCATGGGGCTGATTCTTATATGCTCAAAAGTGCTGATGTAGAATTGATTGAACTAGCCATCAAAAGAGCTTACTCTGATGAATGCCTGCTTGACCCGAAGCTGGCTAAAAAACTGTTAAAAAACCTTGATAAAAATAGATATATTGACCCTAGTTTTGCTGATAAAAACTTGCTTGACTCTCCCACCGAACGACAAATACAAGTCCTGCGTTTACTGGCTCAGGGTTTAGGTTTTGAACAGATTGCCAGAGAAATGTTTCTCTCTGTTAGTACAGTCAAACATTACGCCAGTGATCTGTACAGTAAATGGCACGTCAAGAACAGTTATGAGGCTATAAAAAGAGGGGCGATGCTCGGTTATATTGACTATAACTTGATTGTGAATGAATGATTTATCGGTGAGGAGACGGAAGGATTAAGTCTGGGATTGAAGCATAAAAACTGGCTGTAACAAAAGATAATCGCTTTAAAACGTTGTAATTACGGAATTTATCGTGGTATATCTGTATCCAAAAAGAAATTTGTATACAGCACCCAGCCATGCCCCAGGACTTCTCCGGTCAAAATCTCAGAGGTCGTTCTTTCAAAGGTCAAAATCTTGAGGGTGCAAACTTTAGCTATGCAGATATTCGAGGTGCAAATTTTACAGGAGCGAATTTACAAGGGGCTAACTTTAGTAAAGCTAAAGCTGGGTTACAGAAACGGTGGGCGATGGTGCTTGTGTTGGTTTCTTGGACGTTAGGAGTAATGTCTGGACTTTTCTCAGGTTTTATTGGATATTTAGTGTCTTTAATATTTAGTTCAGGTTTAGTAAATCAAGTGCCGGGTTGGGTTAGTTTAATTGTAGTCATCGCAACAATAGCAATTATAATTTCCCAAGGGCTTAATGGAACCTTTACCTTCACCGTAGCCGTAGCCGGAGCCATAGCCGGAGCCATAGCCGGAGCCGTAGCATTAGCCATAGCCGGAGCTATAGCCGGAGTCATAGCCGGAGCTATAGCCGGAGTCATAGCCTTTGCCGTAGTCATTGCAGGAGCCGGAGCCATAGCTGTAGCCGTAGCAGTAGCCGGAGCCTTGGCTGGAACCGGAGCCATAGCCATAGCTATAGCCGGAGCCTTGGCTGGAACTCTCGGATTAGCCATAGCTGGAGCCTTTTTCGCAACCATTTCCTTAAGCTTCATCTCCGGCTTTGCCGAAGCCGAAGCCGAAGCCGAAGCCGGAGCCATAGCCATAGCCGGAGCCATAGCCACGATATTTATTTTACTAAGTATCTACATCGCCCACCAAGCAATGAAAGGTTCGGAAAAATATACCTTGATTCGCAGTGCAGCCATCGCCTCTGCTGCTTTTGGCGGTACAAGTTTTAGAAAAGCGAACCTAACTGGTGCTAATTTTTCTCAAGCAGTTCTCAAAAGTACTGACTTTCGCGATGCTAACCTTACCCGCACCTGTTTCCAAAAAACCAAGAAATTAGATCGCGTTCGTCCTGGCAAAACTTACCTTCAATATTACCAATTACAAAAAGTGCTGGTTTCAGGACAGGGACAGGACAAAAATTTTGACCGTTTGGACTTGCGAGGCGTAAATTTCCAAAAAGCCTATTTAAGCGACGCTAGTTTCATCGCCGCAGATTTAAGTAATGCTTCTTTCCAAGATGCTAATTTATCCAGAGCCAAACTGGTGCAAGCTCAACTTGATACTACAGATTTTACAGGTGCTAATCTTACTGGTGCGTACATTGAAGATTGGAATATAACCAGCCAAACTAACTTTACTGGTGTAAGGTGTCAGTACATTTATATGCGTCTTCCTACAATAGACAACCCAGACCCTCATCGCAAACCAGATAATCGTGAAGAAGTTTTTGGAGACGGGGAGTTTGGAGATTTTATCAAACCGATTATTGACACCCTTGACCTTTACCACAGCCAAGGTGTTGACCCCCGTGCGATTGCAATTTCCTTTAAGCAATTAGCAGAGAATCACCCGGAAGCTGACCTGCGAATTGTCGGCATGGAAGTGCGGGGTGAAGATAAGTTTTTACTTCGTGCCAAAACCGCAGCTACAGCTAACAAGTCTGAACTTAGTGCAGAATATTTTGACACTTACAATGAGATAAAAGTCTTGCCAGAGGGAGAAATTAAATTACTTTTAGCAGAAAAAGATAATCAAATCCGCAGATTAGAGAATATGGTAATGACGGCACTTGAGCGTCCTAGTTTTTATTCAAACACCCAAATAGAAAAGGTAAATACAATGACTAATAATCCTGGTGGAATTTCTCAAAATGTAAGTGGTGGTAATGTGTATGGTGGGATGCAAGCAGCACAGGGTAATAATAACGTGCAAACATCAACCACTTATTCTTCATCAGAACAAAAACAAAACCTTGCAGAAGCCGCAGCAGAAATTCAGGCATTGCTAGAGCAATTAAGTCAATCTTATCCTACTGATACAATGTCAGGAAAAATGGCACTGGCAACAGAAGCCACACAACGTATCGAAAATAACCCAACTTTAATGCAGAAAACAATCAGTGCGTTGAAGGCTGGTGGTACGGCGGCTCTAGAACAAGCCCTTAGCCATCCCGCAGCCAGCTTTGTCATTGCTGCGTTAGATGATTGGAATAAAAACAATCAATAAATTATTAAGTTAAATTAGGAACACCAGACCAATTTAGAATAATCAAAAATTGGTTTGGTGTGAAAAAGTATTTTATCTATTGCTATTGAATTTTTACTATGAATCAGCCGAAGTCTTCTAACGAGAATCAAGCATCTTCGCCTGAACCAGGGATAAGACAGGAGGCTGATAATTCAATATTCGGTGGTGGACAGCAGGCTGCAATCGGTAATGATAATATCCAAATTCAGGGTGACAATAACTGGCTAGGTAATACCTTGAATTTTTTCTTTGGCCAGCAGACAACCCCAGTAGGCAACCCGGCTCGACCAAAGAATGAACGGATACTACTAGCCGCAGTCAAGGAAGAAGTTACAGCACGGTTAAGGCAATCTCTACACAATGCCGTGCTGATTAATTTAGGTAAAGAGTCACAACCCCAGCAGGTAAAACGTCGTTGGGATGCAGAGATAAAAATTGGTTTAAAGCCTGCTGTATCTCTCTCAGATACCACAACAATTTTAGAAGTTTTTGATTCCCCAGAAATTGCAGGTAAGCTTTTAATTTTAGGTGCGCCAGGAGCAGGTAAGACCACCACACAATTAGAACTGGCACAAGCATTAGTTAGCCGTGCAGAAGAACAGCCTGATTATCCCGTTCCAGTTTTATTTAACCTGTCCTCGTGGAAAGATGACCGACAATCTATAACTAATTGGTTGGTGACAGAACTTAAATCTAAATATGGTGTCTCAAATAAACTTGGTAAAGAGTGGGTAAACAATCATCAATTACTACCATTGCTTGATGGTCTGGATGAACTTGAGCCACAACGCCAAGAACTTTGTGTCCAGAAAATTAATCAGTTTTTAGCAGGTGAGAATAGACCGCTTTATTTAGTTGTTTGTAGTCGGAGTGAAGAATATAGTAACTACGCTACTCAATTACAACTAAACGGGGCTATCTATTTACAGCCTTTAACCAAAAATCAAATTTCTGATTATCTAAATTCGATAAATTATATAGGACTTTGGTCAACTATCAGTAGTGACTTAGACCTGCTAGAGTTGGTTAAAACTCCCTTACTACTCAGCATTACAGTTCTAGCATCTCAGGAAATATCTGTTGAAGAATGGCACCATTTGACTTCTACAGCAGAGCGTATTCAGTATTTACTAGATGCCTATATATGGCGGATGTTGACACGACATATTAATAGTAGGACATATTTTAAGACCAAACCTCCTAATGTTAAACAAACCAGAATGTGGCTGGTTTGGTTAGCCAAGCAGTTGCAAAGAGAAGCGAAAACGGAATTTTTAATTGAGGAAATGCAACCTTATTGGTTAGTCGGAAAATTAAAAAAACAAAGTTATCAGCTAATTTATCAGTTGTTTTATCAGGTAATTTATGGTATGGCTTTCGGGCTAATTTTTGGTCTTATGTTCCTGATTGGCGTGCTGTTTAATGTATTTTCTAATATATTTTATAATGGGCTTATTTCGCTGATTGCTATACCACTTATTTCACTGATGATGGTGCTGATTATTATGGCTATTGGAGGACTGTCAGGACTGCTTATTTGGATTCCATTTGGAGTGATTCGCTGGCTATTTGGTGGTCGAAAAAAGTGGGAAATAACGCTAAGTGAAAAAATTATTTTTTTTGAAATAAATAGGCAAAAAATATTCAAAGCCCTAATTGAATTGTTTATTTGTGGGCTGATTGGAAGGCTGATTAATGAAACAAATGGACTAATTTTCGGGCTAATCTTTGGGTTGGGTGGAGGACTAATTTCAAATCTGATTAGTGTCAAGCCAGAGATAGATATAGAAACCAGAAAAAGAGCTAATCAAGGTATTTGGAAATCTGCAAGTATTGGGCTAATTTTTGGGCTGATACAAGGACTAATCATTGGATTGACTTTTGGGCTGATTGGAATACTGATTAATGGACTGAGTGGGCTGATTATTGGGTTAACTTTTGGGCTGCTGGTAGGGTTGCTGTCTGGGTTATTTTCTAGTGGTGGTAAAACCTGCATTCAGCACTTGTGTCTACGCCTCATCCTTTACTTCAATGGCTACATCCCCTGGAACTACGCCCGATTCCTCGACTACTGCACCGAGCGCCTATTTCTCCAGCGTGTTGGCGGTCGCTACCGCTTCATTCACAGACTACTGCAAGACCACTTCGCCAAAATGGAGTTCAAACGGAATTAGGAAGATACAACTAACTCACGCAGGGCGATCGCCAATCCCGTCGCCTTTAAATTTATCGAAGGCTTGAGCCGTGAAAATCTGCGCTTTGATGTAGCTGATACCGTCACTGGATTTGTCTTAGTGAGCTATACTCAATTTTTATTCAAGCATCTAAGTAGACAAGATAAATATAATGACTAATAATCCTGGTGGAATTTCCCAAAATGTAAGCGGCGGTAATGTGTACGGTGGTATGCAAGCGGCGCAGGGCGACAAAAACCAGCAAACAATGGAGACTAATGTAGTCGCATCTGATGAAAAACAGCTAACCGAGGAAGATGTAATTCGGATGTTAGCGCAGATAGAACAATTAGTAGGTGCAAACCCAGAACTACCAGAAGCAGTCAAAGAAAAGTCACTCAAATATCTGGGAGCCGCTAAAGAAGAAGCCCAAACTAAAGAACCTGATAAACAGTTAGCAGCCGGGAATCTCAAACGTGTGGCTGAAACTCTCAAAACTACAAGCGAAACTGTGGCATCTACTAAAAATCTTTGGGAGAATGTTAAACCAATTTTGTTGGAACTACCCGGCTGGCTGGGTGTCGCTAAAAGTTTCTTTGGATTCTAGTGAGATAAGCTAATGAATCAGTCAGAGCAACCTGAATCTAGTCCACTACCCTCGTCTGAGCCAAATATTAAGCAGCAGGCTGATAGTTCCATATTAGGTGGTGGAATGCAGGCTGCAATCGGTGATGGTAATTTCCAGATTCAATTTATTTTTCATCCTAATAGTTCTCCAAATTATCAAACCGATTGGATAAAACTTATAGAACAAACAAGAGAAAATCTCACAATAATCCCAGACAGAATTGGTAATAAAATTTTTATTTCTCGTCTAGTAGAATTAGAAGCAATAGAAACAGCTTTTGAGAACAACAAGGTAGTTGTTCTTTTGGGGGCTTCAGGCTGTGGAAAAACTGTAATTTCTAAATCTTGGGCTGAAAAAGAACAGAATGCTAACAAAACCATCTGGTGGAAGGCTAGCAGCTTTGATGTTTCAGACTTTTCATCTTTTCAGAATCGTTTAGGGTTATCTTCTCCGCTTCGAGATGTTCTAGCTGCTGTTTCTGCTCCTCGCGTCTATGTGGTAATTGATGGACTAGATCGCATCTTCTCGGAAGCTGCATTTCAGAATTTATCTGTGCTAATTCATACACTTCGACTAAATGTGGAGGACAGCCCTTGGCGACTCCTTATTCCTTGCCAGTTAGAAGAGTGGAACAGAGTTCAAATGCTTTTGGCACGCGCCAATGTCTTGACTGAAGACTGGAAAATGCTTCAAGTTGGCGCTCCTTCTATTAATGACTTTGAACCAGTTTGGGAAACATTTCCTGCTTTGAAACGTTTAAATTTTCAACCTCAACTACAGTCCCTATTGTTCAAGCCAAAAGTCCTTGACTTACTAGCAACAAAATTGTCTACTGGCGGATCTGTGGATACTACTCAGTGGGTTGGAGAATCTAACTTGATTGAATGGTTTTGGGAGACAGAAGTTTGTAAACAGCCCAATGCTAGAATGCGATCTGGTCTACTAAAATCATTGGGTGAAAAGCAGGCAGATAATTTGGCAGCTGAAACGCCAACTGACGCATTTTCTATTTCTGATGGGGCGCAAGTAGACAGTTTAATTAGAGATCGCCTCTGTCAAGAACGAGAGGAGCGCCTATCTTTTTGTCATGACCTCTATGGTGATTGGGCAAGGCAGCGAGTTCTCTTAGGACAACAAAACAACCTACGGGACTATATTAAACATCGAGTCTCTTCTCCTCTTTGGCATCGCGCTGTAAGGCTTTACGGACTTCATCTTCTGGAGAAAAATGAAGATACGGCACAATGGCGCTCTGCACTAGTTTCTTTGTGCGGAGACGATAATACTCCTGATTTAACTTCGGACTTACTATTGGAAGCCGTTGTTTTCGCTGCCAACCCACTTCCACTTTTAGAGCGTATCTGGACTGATTTAGCTGCAAACGATGGTTTGTTTTTACGTCGGTTACTAGCCAGGTTCCTTTTCATTGCCACATTACCCAATCCTGCGATTTTGGCCATTGCTTCCCAACTTGATTCAGACTTGGAAACCACGGCCGCTACAATACAACGGATTCCATACATACCTTACTGGTTGCCAATACTTCAGTTTCTCCACCGACATTTAACAGATGTCATTGAACTAGCACCTGAATATATTGCAGAGATAGCCAACACATGGCTACGACGATTGGATACAAAATGGCCACTGCGCCGGGAAGCTGCCGAGTTAGCTTTAGCCACTGCTGAAAGACTTTTAGAGTCCACAAAAGCTGGCAGATTTTTTTATGATAAAGATGATTTAAGTAAAAAAGTTTATCATGCTGCACTTGCAGGAGTTTATGAACTTCCTGACGGTGTAGCTAATTTTGCACTTGAAGCTAGTGCTAGGAAAGAAGTCACAGTACAAAATTCTGAAATAGAAACTCAATCCGAGCCTCTTATTAAAAGATTTATTGATGATCCAGAATATGGAACATATGAATTAGAACTTGATGAATCCTCCTGGTCATTGATAGATGAGCGGGGAATAAATCCAATAATGTTTAAAAACTTTAGCAGCGAATGGGGAGATGAGGAGGAAGAGGAACCCGTTGCTTGGCCGGATGGCCCTAGTCAGAAAGTACACTCTGCATTTCGCCAGGTCTGCTTAACAACAGATGCTATCTATCCACTAATTATTGCCAACCCAAGCGTTGCACGCGAAGTCCTTCTTGCCCTGTTAATAGAAGAACCGAGCGCCCATCGGCAAGAATTGGGAATTGCGTGCGATAGAGAGTGGTATCCTCCCTTTTATACTCAAGGGCCATTACTTTTTTTTATTAAGCATCAGCCTACAGAAGGACTGGAATTAATCCTGCGCTTAATTAACTTTGCAACAGAAAGATGGGCAGATATTTGGCGACGTGAGAATCAAACTGTCCCTGATGTATCGATTACTCTAGCAGGTAATGAACATCGATGGCTTGGTAATCAAAACGTCTATTACTGGTACTGCAACTATAACTCTTGCCCATATCCAGTAACTGTGGCTTTGATGGTCTTAGAAAAGTGGCTTTACAACGAAATTGATGAAAATAAACCAATTAATAATGCGATAGAGTTAATCCTGCAACGCTCTAATTCTGTAGCATTTGCAGGATTGCTAAGTGCAGTAGCTCGCAAATCATCTTTTCTTGTCCAAGAACCTCTACGGTCGCTGCTTACAGTTCCTGAATTTTATCTTTGGGAATCCCGACATCAACCTTTGTCTGGGTCGGATATAACTATCACGATAACTTGGTTGGGGCAAAACGAGCAGATTATCAAATTAGTTCGCGAGTGGTACGAACTACCTCACCGAAAACAAGGTTTGTATAAATGGTCACAAAGCTTTTTCCTAAATATTCCAGAAATGCGAACTTTTTTTGAGGAAATTCGTTCAAACTGGCTCAAACGCCTTCAAGAAAATTCCAAAGAAGATGAACTAAAATGGTTTTTAGAGGAACTTGTTGACGGGTACAACATTGATAACTACAGAATTCAGAATTACCCTGAGCATGGTGATTTTTGGGTATTTCAAGATCCTAACAAATTAAGCGAGAAGGAAAAAGCTTTTAGAGAAGACTCTGAGCGTCGGCTACAACTTTTGTCTTTTCCTTTTCGTTGTCAACAAATCCTCAATGCAGGCCAACCACTACCAGATGAGCAGCTTGAGCAGTCTTGGAATTTCCTTCAACAAATTGCAGGATTTACAACTGTCGAGGATGAGTCTGGATTATATGACATCGAGAACAGCATTTGTGGAGGTATAGCTGTTCTTATTCAGTTTCATTGGAATTGGCTTCAACAATATCCACAGAGAGAAGAATGGTGCTTTGAGCAACTTATCAAGATTATCCACGAACCACCAAAAGCAAACAAATTTGGTTATGAAGAAATTAATTCAGAATGGGAGTGGGACATTTTTTGTGCCAAAATAATCCCGCTTATTTGGTTTAAGTTTCCAGACTCTAATAAATGGCGAGAATGTGTAGCGTTGTTGGTTACAAGCTCGCGCTATGCAGTTGTCAGTACTATCTTTGCTCATGCTGCTAAATTTAGGAGTTCTTTTTATGAAGACTTTAAGCGACTCCAACATCTACTTTTTCGTTGGGCAGCAGTAAGGTGGAAGTGGGATAGCACTCGTTATGGTTTGGAATACTCCTTTGATATTGAGGTTGAACGACATCGAGAAATAAAAGCTTTTCTGGACAAGCTTATTTCTCCTAACCTACCTAGTTGGGAAGAAGTAGCAATCCAGGTTTGGGAAGAACTAGCAGACAAGAAACCTCACCAAAATTACAGCCAACCTGGTCTCTTTGGAGATATTACACCTAACCAATTTCCTAGCTTAAATTTTAGGCTAATTCAAGCCGCTTATAGTTGGCTACCTTCACTAGATCAGGCAATCAGCAGAACTGAGCGTCAAGAATGGATTACGTTTTGGAAAGAGGCACTCAAATATTCCCTTCAGATTCCAGAGAAAAACAGAACACTTAGTGGCTGGAATGATTGGCTTTCTCAGCATATTTCTTCCTTAATTTTGCAATTGCCCCCTACAGAAAAACCGGAGGATTTTTGGAAGCCAATCCTTGATTTAGGAATGGAAGAGGATCACTGGATTGAAAAATTTTTGACACAGTGGTTTATTAATGGCCTTAATTCTGAACCTATTTCTGACAGATTTATTAAAGAATGTCATGCAATGGTAGATTTTGCATTCTCATCGCCCAACTGGGAGTTTGACCCAAGACTCCGCCAGTACGGTTTAGAGGAGTTGTGGTGTCATTTAGTTGGCTTAAACTCCAGCATTTACAATATGTGGACAATAGCTCATAAGCCGATTATCAAGCAAATGTATAAAATTTACGAGAAATGGGCTAGACAACACTTGAATAAACCAGGGTGTGCGTTGCAGTTTGTTGCATTTCTGTTGAAGCCATCTGCTGAGGAACTTCGGATCGATAGCCTTTCCTGGCTTTATACTGTTAGTCAATCTAATGAGCAGTTTTGGACTGAGGACAACATTCAAGAAAAGTTAGCATCTCTACTTGACGTTTGTTGGCGATATCAGGAATCAAAGCTACGTCAGCATAATGATTCCTTTAATGCATTTAAAAATATTCTCAAGAAACTTGCTGATTTTCAAAA